>NZ_JAGDWY010000081.1:0-1849 GCF_023256235.1 Desulfurella sp. | reverse complement strand
TATCATTTCTGTAGCAATAAGACTTGATTCAAAAGGGAGCGTTTTTTATGTAAGCAAAAGACTCGGTCAAAATGGCAAATTATTTAATTTTTTAAAATTTCGTACTATGTATAAAGATAATGACCGCTTATTAAAAGAGTATTTGTCCAAAAACAAAGAAGCGCGCTTAGAGTGGGAAAAATATCAAAAACTAAAAAATTTTGATCCAAGAGTTACACGAATTGGACGTTTTTTGAGGAAAACTTCACTTGATGAGTTGCCACAGATTATAAATGTATTGTTTGGACAGATGAGCTTGGTTGGTCCAAGGCCTTATTTACCGCAAGAGTTGGAAAAAATTGGAGATTCAATTAATACAATATTATTAGCCAAACCTGGTATCACGGGGCTTTGGCAGGTTTCAGGCAGAAATGAACTTGACTTTCAAACACGCGTTGATCTTGATTGTTTTTATGTTACAAACTGGTCTTTGTGGTTTGATATAGTAATTCTTTTAAAAACAATTTATGCAGTACTAAAGCAAAAAGGAGCATACTAATGAATATTGATACTAAAAAACTGTCTTTTCAGTTGCTTTATATTAGCAGTTTAATGTTTGCTGTTTTTGTTGCTACATCTATTGCTGCGGATAGTTTGGCTATTAGTATTGGTCTAATCGGTTTAATAATGTTAATTTTAACCAAACAGTTTAGATTTGAAAGAAATGATTTACCTCCTGCTTTATTTTCTATTACTTATTTTTGGTCAAGTATTTTTTCTATAAATCCAATACATAGCCTTTCTAACTTTCACTATATATGGCATTTTGCTCCATACTGGATTGTTTCGCGAATAAAAAACAATTATAAAACCATTATCAGTGTATTAGCAATATTTATTATTGTAAGTTCAGTTGGCGTGTATTTTAATGCTTTTTTTTGTATCAAACCTGCAAATATTTTTAGTGTTGCCTGGTCAAGTTTGCATTTTAGCCTGCCAAATAAAGCATGTGCCCCTGAAGGGTTTAGTGGTTTTCCATCATATATTGGTGCAATAATGCTTGTTTCTACATTTTTTTTTGGGGCTCTTGGGTTTTATAATAAGAAAAAGCTTTATTTGCTGGCATCACTTTGTGCTTTGATTGCGACAATTTTAACTCAGGAACGCCAGGATTGGCTGGGGCTTTTGATTGGTATGATAAGTATTGCTTTTTTTGTAAAAAATAGAAAAATTTGGCTGATTTATCTTGCAGGTATTGTTTTAGTTGTTGGTTTAGCACAAACGGGTTTTGTGAAAAACAGACTCCACTATACACTGCATTTTACAAAAGATCCAGATATTGTAATTCGTTTTGCAATGATTAAAGCATCTTTTGATATATTTAATAAATCAAGTCTCACAAGAAAACTTACTGGTTATGGGCCTGGTTTTGCAAGCAAAATTGTCCACGATGATACAGTTAAAATTTATAAACAATTGGCCAATAAATATCATATAGACCCAAACGCCAATATTGCTACAGTAATTGACAATTATTATATAAATATTTTGATGAGCGCAGGTCTAATTGGCCTTATTTTAATTTTAAGTGCTTTTTTTATGCTTTTAAGAAACAATATAAAAGCCATAAAATACTCTAGTGGTGAGCAAAAGGCTATTTTAATTGGTATGAGTTTGGGTTTGATAGCATTTTATGTAGCAAGTGCGTTTGATAATTTATTGGGTAGCGCGCAAGTTAGCATATTTTTGTCTTTTATGTTAGGTATAAATAGCCTGGCTATTTCCTCTTGTCATTCTGAGGACACGAAAAGTGGCCGAAGAATCTCATAAGTAGATCCTTCACATGCGTTCAGGACGACGCCTTTTTCGT
>NZ_JAGDWY010000080.1:3696-6520 GCF_023256235.1 Desulfurella sp. | reverse complement strand
CAGCAAACATAAATTGCCTCCTTCAAATATCAACCTTTATTTTTACTAAATTTCATAGTTTTTGTCAACCAAATACTAGCTTGTCAATTCTTTTAGAAACTGTTTGCCTTTTTGACTGAGTTGATAATATGTGTGATTTCTGTGTTTTATTATTTTTGTATTATTGTTAAGTTTGTATTTGGTAAATTTTGAGTTTACTTTTTCAAGATAGCCAAGTTCAAGTAATTTTTTATGCACTTCAAAAGCTTCACAAAGTTTTATATTAAGTGCTCTAGCTAAAGATTTTGAGTAGTCACAACCTTTTTGTTTGTGGTATTTTAAGACTTCAATATCAAGATTGTTTAAGTTACACACCTAATTTATCAGCAATGTTATTAAGCGATTGTATTAAAAATTGTATATGTTCATCCAAATCTATTCCAAGATCATTTACAGATGTATATATGTCATCTCTATTTACGCCTTTTGCGAATGCTTTATCTTTAAGTTTTTTCTTTACACTTTTTACAGTAAGACTTGAAATTTTTTTATCTGGCATTACATATGCACAGGCTAAAATAAATCCACATAGTTCGTCAACTGCAAATAATGTTTTAGCCATTAATGTATCTCTTTCTACACCAGTGTAGGTTGCATGAGATAGTATAGCTTTTATGACATCTTCTGGGTAACCTTTTTGTTTTAAAATTTCTGCGCCAGCATATGGGTGTTCTGCTTGTGTTGGATGTTTTTCGTAGTCAAAATCATGTAAAAGACCAACTATAGCCCATTTATTTTCATCTTCACCAAATTTTTGAGCATAAGAACGCATTGCTTGCTCTACTGCCAAAGCATGTTTTATTAGTGATTCAGATTTAGTATACTCACACAGCAAACTATAGGCTTCATTTCTATCCATTAAAGCACCTCCTGCTATAGCAAGAGGGTTTTAACCCTCTTGCTTATCAGTAGCCTTCTTCAATTTTTGTTTTGCCGTGGAATATTCTATATGAGTATATTGTATAAATCAATACTAAAGGCATGCCAATTAATGCTATAATTAACATGGTTTGAAGTGTTAATTGGGAAGATGCAGCATTATAAATATTCAAACTGTATGCGGGATTCTTTGCAATAATGAGGTTGGGAAATAAACTTAAATAAGCAGTTAATATAACCATCGCAATTGATAATGAGCTTGCTATTATTGCACATAGAGGCTGGTTTCTTTGAATTCTTATGATTGATGCAAGCATAAATAAAAGCGCAAGAATAGGAATAGCAAACATTATTGGGTAAGTAAGGTAATTGGCAAACAAATTAGCGTGCAATACATAGGTTAATAGCGTGCAAATTAAAAATAAAATAAAATAACCGCTCCAGTAAACCTTTGCCCAATTTTTTACTTTTTGTTGAAATTCACCTTCAGTTTTTAAAAATAACCAAACTGTTCCTTGATAGGATAGCATAAAAAAAGCTAAAACGCCGACTAAAATAGAATAAGGGTTAAGTAGATCAAAAAAAGTACCTATATAATCGCCATTTTTGTTTAAATCAAGACCAGATAGCACATTTCCTACAGCTACGCCAAAAAGAACTATAGCAATTATACTTGATATAGAAAAAATCCAATCAAATAAAGTTTTTGTGGATTCTTTTTGAAAATGATTTCTAAGCTCTAAAGAGATAGCCCTAAATATCAAAGCAAACAATAACAAAATTAAAGCCAGATAGAATCCGCTAAAAGCTGTAGCATAAACCATTGGAAATGCCGCAAATAAAGCACCCCCACCTGTTATTAGCCATACTTCGTTTCCGTCCCAAACGGGTGCTATGGAGTTGCGAGCAATATCGCGCTCTTGGAATTTTGCAAATAAATATACCGAGCCTACACCTAAATCAAAACCATCTAAAATAGCATATCCAATTATTAATATGCCAACAAGAAAAAACCATATTATATTAAGATCCATTGTAAGCCTCCTTAATCCATTTTAAAAGTTTTTACGGTATGTATGGTTAAATATAAAAATATACCAAACAAAACCGCATAAACTAATGTAAATCCTATTAAAGAAACCGCTACATCACCAGCCGGTAGTGGGCTAAATGCATCTTTTGTTCTAAGCAGACCATAGACTGCCCATGGTTGCCTGCCTACTTCTGTTGTTATCCAGCCAAGTTCGTTTGCAATGTAAGGCAAAGGTATAAATGCCCACAATGCTGATAAGTATGGTTTTGTTGTAAACAATTTTTTCTTGTAAAGCAAAAATACGCCGACTAAAAAAGTTAATATAAAGAGTGTTCCAAGTGCTACCATTAAGTGAAAGGAATAAAAAGTTAAAGTCATAGGCGGTAAGTCATCTTTTGGAAATGCATCAATACCTTTAACAACAGCATTGACATTATGATCAGCTAAAAAACTTAAAGCGCCTGGTATTCCTATTTCGACAAGCATTTTATTTTGTGAAGGATCAGGTATGCCAAAAACGAGCAATGGTGCTTTACTTTGTGTTTTAAATAAACCTTCAAAAGATGCTAACTTTTCTGGTTGAGTTTTTGCAACCACCCTTGCACTTTCATCGCCAAACGGGAAAAGCTGTAAAATTGATACTATTACGCCAAAAATTACGGCTAATTTCAATGATCTTTTAGCAAGTTCTAAGTTTTTTCCTTTTATTAGAAAATACGCACTAATACCAGCCATAAATATCGCACCCGTAATATATGAGGCATCTACTGTGTGTAAAAACATAGAAGGCATTGTTGGGTTAAAAACTGCTTCCCAGAAGTTTGTCAAGACAGCCCTGCCACCCTCCACCTTATATCCAGCGGGTGTTTGTTG
>NZ_JAGDWY010000080.1:0-3686 GCF_023256235.1 Desulfurella sp. | reverse complement strand
AAATCCACAAAGCAGATAGTGTTGAGCCGAAAGCAACCATCAAAAATGAAAAGAACCTCATAAATCTGGATAATCTATTTTTTCCAACCAAATATAAACCTAAAAATGTACTTTCTAAGAAAAATGCAAAAACACCTTCAGCAGCCAATGGCGCCCCAAATATATCTCCCACAAATCTTGCATAATTTGACCAGTTTGTACCAAACTCAAACTCCATTACAATACCTGATGCTACGCCAATAACAAAATTGATAGCAAAAAGTTTAGCCCAAAAATCCGCCATTTTTCTGTAAATTTCATCGTTGGTTTTAAGGTACATATACTCAATAATTGCAATTAGTGTACCCAAACCGATCGTAAGCGGTGGATAAATAAAGTGAAAGCCTGCAGTAACGCCAAACTGTATTCTAGACAATAACTCTGCATCCATAAACCTTACCTCCTCAAATTCTAAAGATTATATCTTTCAATTTTAAATTATCTAAAGCCTTATTAATGCAAAGTTCTAATTTTTGCAAATGATATGTGAAACTACAGTATGGGTTTAATTCGCAGGCGCCTGGGTCATCTGTACATAAATTTACGTGTTTGTAGCCATCAAGATCTCTCATTATATCCAGTACACTTATTTTATTTGTATCTAAATCTTTATTGAATCCTATGTATCCACCCCTGCCTTGCATTGAGACAAGATAACCTTTTTTAACAAGCTTATTTACGATTTTATGTGCAAAAGGTTTTGGGATATATAAAATCTTGCTAATTTCTTCAACTGTTGCGCTTTCGATATTTGAAAGCAAACTCAATATCCTTATCGCGTAATCAATTTCCCTTGAAATAATATTCATAGTTAAAATATAAAAAATATTACTAAAAAAGTCAAGATTAAAATGCAAAAAAAATTTATTATAATGTAAAATCTATTTTAATAATTTTTTAATGTAGTTTAAAGTCCAAATTTAAAAAATTTTAATTTAAAGTTTAAATATGATAAGGAAAATTCAATAAAATATAAATTAATAAAACTAATAATGACATTGAAATACTATTAAATTTTTTTCTTGACAAATAAAAAAATATTACTAAATTATATAATTAGTAACTTATGTAAATTACAAAATAATAAAAAATTTTTAACTAAAGGAGGTGACTCGATATGAGTCAAAAAGGTTTATTGTCTAAAAGTTTTCTAACATCTGTTATGTGTTTTTTATTTTTTTTGACCTTTTTTTGTCATGCCTATGCTGCTGATCAAGCTCAGTCAGTAGTGGGTAAATGGATTGCTCCAATTATTTATTTAGGTGCATTTGCTTTATTATCTCAAGGATTTATGCATCTAGATCCTGAAAGAAAAAAAGCAAATGAAAAAACCGTTGGGGTGATAACTTTGGTTGTTGGTGTAATGTGGTGGCCTTTTTTAATAGCAATGATTTCAAATGAAGGACTTGGGCCAATAACAAATTTTGTTGCAGGTCTTGCCGGCATGTATGCTTTCTTTTTTATGGTTTTGGGTATACTGGAAATTTTTTCACTACCTAAAAAATCTCTTGGAGGGATTGCTATTTTGATTGGGTGGCTTACGCTTGCTTATGCATTGTTTTGGCTATTAAATGGTTTAAAAGTTAGCTGGGCTTATCATGCATCAATTGCTTTTGTGTGGTTTGTAGCGATGAATTTGGCAGGTTTATTAATGCAAGGTAAAATGAATGAAAAACTTGTAGGATGGGTAGTAACATTTGCAGCTTTGTATACATTTGCCATTCCTGCAATTTTATGGTCTTTACCAGCTGGAATGCAGGGACCTTTTTAATAAAGGAGGAACAAGTATGTCTTTAGTTAACTATTTGATAGGCTGTGCAGTAGTTGGTTGGCTCTTTGCGCTATTTGTTTGGCTGACACCTGATAAACAATAGACCAAAGGCTTTGCCTTTGGTCTAGTTTGACTAAAAATATATAATATGCTAAATTCTTCTTTATGAAACTAAAAAGTTTAATCAGTTTAGCTAATCCTTTTAAAGCTCATTATATTAAAGAAAAACTAAATTTGTTTGGTAAGTATTTAGAATTCAGTTTTGATTTTCAAGATTGTAATTCTATGGAACAAATAGCTTCTTTCTTGCATGAAAAAATTATTGATTGTGCAGTAATTGATGCAAAAAATTGTTTGGATTTTAAGTTAGATTTTTTAGACTGGTTTTTTGTAAATTTATACGAAAATAATGAATTTGATCTTTTAATTTCAAAACAAACCAATATAGAAAAAATTGGTGTTGTGACTAATAGCCAATGGCTTTATTGTAAAAAAAGATTTAATAATGCAACCATTTCATTTATTAGGGAGTTTAAAAGCATTGATCAATTAATAGCTGATTATAGTGCAGTTATACTTCCAGGTTACATTACATATGATAGTAAATATGAATTTTATACTGAAAAAATTAACATAGCCGATATGCAAAAACCTTTGTTTGAAGGTTTTGCCTGCGTTGAATTTAGAAAAAATGATGAACGTTTTACATTATTGCGTCAGTTTTTTATAAAAAGCGTATATTTTATTGGAGCAGGTGTAGGTGATAAAAAATATGCTACACAAGAAGCTATTGAAACTATAAAAAATTTAGAGGTATGTCTCTTTGATAACTTGATGGATCATGCTTTATTGGATTTTCTTCCAGATAATGCGATTTTAGTAGATGTGGGAAAAAGGTGTGAACATCACAAATTAAATCAATCAAAAATCACTGATTTAATAAGTACATATGCTCGAATGGGTTTTAGAGTAGGCAGGCTAAAGGGAGGAGATCCTTCAATTTTTGGCAGACTTGCTGAGGAAATCAAGGTGTTGGAAGATTTAAAAATTAATTTTAATATTGTGCCCGGTATAAGTACTATAAATGCTTTGTCTATAAGAAGCGGTATTATTCTAACACGAAGGGAAGTAAATAGAGGTTTTTGCGTTTTATCTGCCATTAAACATAAAGGGGCTGCTGCAGAGTTCAGTAAAAATGAATTATCTACTTTACCATTGGTTTTTTTTATGGGAGTAAAAGTTGTTGGTAAAATTAGCAGTTCCTTGATAAATGAAGGTTACTCACCTCAAACTAAAGTTGCTCTTATATTTAGTATAGGTACAGATAAAGAATTTGAAATAAGAGGAACATTGTCTGATATAGCTTATAAGGTTAATGATTTAAAAGGCAAATTATTTTATGATAATCCTCCAGGCATATTTATTGTTGGAAATATATCCAGCTTTTATTATAAAAAAAGCAGTATCCTTCAGGACAAAAGGATTTTGTTGCCAGCACCTATAGATTATAAATTGTATTTTAATTTTAAAGATGTAGGAGCAAAGCCAATTGATTATGATTTGAGTGTTAATTACAATATTGAGAGCGAGCTTCTGAAAAAAATAACTAATTTTCAAGCTATAGCAGTTTTAGATTTAAAAATTGCTGAGGCTTTAATTAAATCTTTTCAAGATAAAGAACTGGATATACGCCTTTTACCAGCACTTATAACCAGTTCAGGTGAAGTTTTTGAATTTTTTAAAAAATATGGCTTACAAAGTATTAAGAATATTGATTCAATTAGACAACTTGAAATTTGTTATGTATACAATTATAACTCCAACAATGGATTTATTAAAAAATTATCTAAATTAAATAACATAATTAAAATAAAGC
>NZ_JAGDWY010000079.1:35172-44531 GCF_023256235.1 Desulfurella sp. | reverse complement strand
TCTAAGAAAAAATTTGACAAAGAATTATGTATTGTGTAACTTTACAAGTTAAGTTATAGTGTGTATTACATAGGAGGGATTAAAGATTTTGGATGAGTTTTTAGCAAAATGTAAATTAAAGCCAAAAACAGTGGTTTACCCGGAAGGCGAGGATGAAAGGCTAATTCAGGCGGCTTCTTATTGTAGTTTAAATAATATTGCTAAACCTATTTTAATCGGCAACAAGAAAACAATTCATGATAAAGCAAATAACTTAAAAGTAAGCTTAGATGGTGTTGAGATAGTTGAAGTTGCAGATTTTGATTATTCAAAAGAATTATTTACTATTATAAATTCAGATAAACAAAGGATTGATCAAAATCAAGCCATAGAATACTCAAAGAATCCGCTATATATTGGCGCATTATTAACAAGAAAATCTCAGGCAGATATGTGCATTGCTGGCGCAATTCATGATACAGCGGATGTAATAAAAGCAGGATTATATGTTATAGGTTTGAAAGAAGGCACACATTTGTTGTCCAGTTTCTTTTTGATGGAGCTACCTATTACTGAATTTGGTGAAAATGGTGTTTTATTTTTTGCCGATTGTGGTGTAAACCCGGATCCGAATGCACAGCAGTTAGCAGATATTGCAATTACTACAGCAGATAACTTTAAGATTTTAATGAATAAAGAGCCAAAAGTAGCAATGTTGTCATTTTCTACAAAGGGAAGCGCAAAACATAAATTACTGGATAAAGTTATACAGGCTTATAATATTGCAAAACAAAAAAGGCCAGATTTGGTAATAGATGGAGAGCTTCAAGCCGATGCGGCATTGGTTGAATCTGTAGCATACAGAAAAGCACCAGATAGTCCTATAAAAGGACATGCTAATGTACTTATTTTCCCAGATTTAAATGCGGGAAACATTGCTTATAAACTTGTTGAGCGTCTTGCAAACGCTCAAGCCATAGGTCCTGTTATGCAAGGATTAAAAAAAACCCATGCATGATTTGTCACGTGGATGTAAATATATGGATATAGTTTATTTGACTGCTATTTCTTCATTTCAAGCATAAAAAGGTGCTCTTATGAAAATTTTAGTGTTAAATTGCGGTAGTTCATCAGTAAAATTCGATTTATTTGATTGGAAATTGCAAAAAAATCTGGCAAAAGGTTTAATTGAACGTGTGGGTACAATTAATGCAACAATTCATTATAATAGACCAGGCAGTCAGCCTATAATTTATCAAAAAGAATTAAAGGACCACTCAAAAGCCATAAATGAAGTATTTAGTCTTCTTGTTGGGGAAAACGGAGTTTTAAGCGATCTTAACGAGATATACGCTATAGGTCACAGAGTAGTTCATGGTGGAGAAAAATTCAAAAAAAGCACTTTAATAGATGATAAGGTTATTTCAACTATTCAAAAACTATCTAGTCTTGCGCCACTGCACAATCCTCCAAATTTAGCTGGTATTCTAGCAACAAAAGAATTATTACCCAATGTACCACAAGTAGCAATTTTTGACACAGCATTTCACTCTACCATACCAGATTTTGCTTATATATATGCTTTACCTTTCGAGTGGTACGAAAAATATGGTATAAGACGATATGGTTTTCATGGTTCAAGCCATTTATATGTATCGCGTAGAGCTGCAGTAATGCTTGACAAACATGTAAAGGATACCAATTTAATTACATTGCATATAGGAAACGGAGTTTCATTTTGCGCAATAAAATCTGGGGTAAGCATTGATACTTCAATGGGTTTTACGCCTTTGCAGGGCGCTGTAATGGGTACACGCTGTGGCGATATTGATCCTGCTATACCATTTATATATGCAAGAAAAGTTAAAATTAAGCCCAGCTCAAATGATGGATATTTTAAACAAAAAATCAGGTTTGCTTGGTATAACAGGAAAATATTACGATAGAAGGGATATTATAAACAATGCCAAAATAGATATTAATAGTATAGATGAGCTCGATACAGAAAATTTAATTGGTGATATAGAACAAGAGCATCTATCTATTTTTAAAAAAGCTGAAGAAGGCGATCCGCGTTGTATGTTAGCTTTGCAAATTGAAGCATATGAGATTAGAAAATATTTAGGTTCTTACTTTTTTGCCTTAAATGGTTATTTAGATGCTATTGTTTTTACTGCAGGTGTTGGTGAAAATTCGCCTCTTTTAAGGTATATGGTGTTAAGAAAATTAGAAAATTTAGGTATTATTTTAGATAAAGACAAAAACCTCAAAGCAGACTCAAGTACAGGTGAGACTGCTATAACAAAAGATTATTCTAAAGTAAAGGTTTTTGTTATTCCAACAGATGAAGAGCGAGTATTTATTGAAGATACAATTGCAGTTTTAAGTGGAAATTATAAAAGTCATATAAGCTATGAATATTCTTTTCAAAAGAAAAACTATAAACCACTTAAATAAATTTAAAAATATTTATAAATTGTGTTTAGTTTGCAAAAATATTTTAAGAGTTAATTTTGTTTGACTTTTACTTTATAAATAATTATAATTGGACAGATTTTTAAAAAGGTGTAAAATGAATACGTATAAAGTTCTGGCTATGCTTATATATAAAGACGAAAAGAAAGTAGTTACTACAAACATTGTAAAAGCAGAAAATAAAAGCGAAGCCAAAAAGAAAATGATAGAACGCTACAAAAGATCTCCAAATGTGTCTGAAATCTTAATAAATGAAGAAACTGATGTTATAAAATTACTATAAGCGGAGGTAATATGCCAAGAAATATTGGATATATAGTTGCAGATGATGAAAGCGAAAAACTCGTACAAAAAGCTACAATAGACAGTTTTGCAAAACAAAATGGCTTTGATGATGTAGAATACTTTTATGAAAGTCAAAAAAGTTATGTGAGCTGGAAAAATCGAGATTTGGGCAAGGTCCTTTTGCCTTCTTTAAATGAAGGTGATAATTTTTTTGTTACAGATGGTGCTAAACTGGGTAACTCCACACCTGAAACAGATGTAGTTTTGATGTATTTTGCTGATAAACAAATAAATGTTTACTTTGCAAAGATCAGAATGAAAATTTTATAAAGATTTGTTGCCTGATTCAAGCGCGTTTTGTATGCAAAAAACCAAATCATGTAAATTAGTTTTGTATTTAGCCGATATATATACTTCTTTATCAGTGTTTTTTGGTAATATCTCAAGTAAATCTGATTTATTGTAAACTGTAATAACTGGTTTATTGAAACACTCTAAATCTGATAGGATTTTTTCTGTTACTTTAATTTTTTCTTCGTAATCATTCTGACTTATATCAACAACATTTAATATTAAATCTGCAAATTTTATTTCTTCAAGCGTTGATTTGAAAGCTTCAATTAACTGGTGGGGTAAATTTTTAATAAAACCAACCGTATCAATCAATAGAACTATTTTGTTATTGGGCAAACGTAATTTTCTAGCTAAAGGATCCAGCGTTGCAAATAACTTATTTTCAACATAGGCATCTGCATTGGTAAGTGCATTAATTAAAGTTGATTTACCTGCATTTGTATATCCTATTATGGCAACTACGGGAATTTGATTTTTTTGTCTTCTTTTCCTGTATAGACTCCTATGTTGTTTTATTTCTTCAATTTGTTTTTCAATGTGTAAAATAGAGCGCTTGATGTGCCTTATGTCTGTTTCCAGTTGTGTTTCGCCAGGACCCCTTGTGCCTATGCCACCGCCCAATCTTGAAAGTGTAACACCTATGCCTCTTAATCTTGTAAGTGAATATTTTAACTGGGCAAGCTTTACCTGAAGCATACCTTCTTTTGTTTTGGCATGTTTTGCAAATATGTCTAAGATTAGATTGGTTCTATCAATAACTTTTGTGTTTAGTATATCTTCGATATTTTTTATCTGGCTACCAGATAGTTCATTGTTAAATATGACAATATTAGCACCTTTTTGTTCAATTAGATTTTTTAGCTCTTCTATTTTACCTTTTCCTAAATAGTAAGTTTTATCTATGTTTTTTCGTTTTTGTGTTAATACGCCAACAACTTCTGCGCCAGCAGTTTTGGCAAGTTCTTCTAATTCTTGTAAAGACTTTTCATCTTTTTCGTTTAAAAATACACTAACTAAAATGGCTTTTTCTTGAAGATCTTGCATTTTTTTAGGTTTTTAATATGTCTTTGTTTACTAAAGTGCGCGGAATTTTTCCTTCTAAAAAATCAAGTATATTTTGCGCAGCCAGTATTGACATGTCAATCCTTGTTTTATATGTAGCGCTTCCAATATGTGGCAGGAGAACAACATTGTCTAATGTTTTTAATTTTTCTTCAATTATTGGTTCTTTTTCATACACATCCAGACCCGCTGCATATATTTGCCTGTTTTCTAAACTTTCTGCAAGTGCCTTTTCGTCAATTACAGCTCCTCTTGATGTATTAATTAAAATTGCAGTTTTTTTCATAAGGCTAAGTTCTTTTTTTCCAATCAAATGGTATGTTTGAGGAGTTAGAGGTGTATGAATGCTTACAAAATCAGATTCTTTAAGAAGAGTTTCAAGATCCACAAATTTTGCATTAGTTTGAGCTTCGAAATCAAATTTTTTAGAATTTGCAGTATACAGTATATTCATACCAAAACCTTTTGACATTTTTGCAAATGCCTGACCAATTCTACCAGCTCCAATTATACCAAGCGTTTTATGGCTTATATCAAGGCCTAAAAATAAGTACAAATCCCAGCCTTTATAGTTACCTTCTCTTGTAAATTTATCAGCTTGAGGTATACCACGCGCACAGGCAAATAATAAAGCCCATGCTAATTCTGCTGTTGCTTGGGTTAAAACATCCGGTGTATTTGTAACAAAAATTTTGCGTTTTGTTGCTTCATTTAAATCAATATTATCAAAGCCAACCGCATAGTTTGCAATAATTTTTAAATTTTTGGCAGCTTCAAAAAAATCTATATCAATTCTATCTGTTAATTGTGTTATGCAGGCATCTTTGTTTTTAATTTTCTCGAGTAATTCCTGTTTTGTTAAAGACCTACCTAAATTATTTACTTCTATATCGCATTTGTCTTTTAGGAGTTCCAATCCTTCTTCTGGTATATTTTTTGTTACATAAATTTTAAACATTATTTTCTCCTTTTTTACATAATTATACCATAAAAATTTTAAAATTGCATACTAAATTAAATTTTGTTATTATTTAGGCAGGTTTTAATGAATGTTTAATTTTAGCGTAGAAAATATTATTGTAGAAACCGTTGTGTATATACTTGTTAGTTTAATTGTAAAAATTTTATTGAATGATGAGGATTTAACAAGTATAAGGCGTATTTTATTGATAGGTTATTTAGTTTTTGCCAGTTTATTTGTTTCTTTAATCGTTTTTGCTATTGTAAGCGTAAGTGTTGTATTAATTGCAATTGGTATTAGAAAGGTATTTGAATATTAAAGCCTCAAGGCTGCATCGTAAGCATCGCTTATGGCACTCAAAGCATCACCTGGTTTTTTACAGTCTCCAATATTTATCGTATCGATACAAAAATCAATCTTGTCTATTAGTTCTTTATTGGGTTTTCTACCTAATGCAAGTACTATATAGTCAAATGTATAACGTTTTATTCCATTTTGTGTTTGAAAATATACTATATTGCTTTCAACATTTACGAGTTTATGATTTAAATATATTTTGATATTCGGGTCTAAAGATTCCAGTATTGGTAATTTTACAACATCTGCTGTAGTTTTAAGTAAAACATCATCCATTTCAAAAACACTTATACTTAAACCTTTATTTGAAAGAAAATTAGCTGTTTCAAGACCAATGAGCCCACCTCCAATAATGCCTATGTTGCTAACTTCAAAAGGCAAGCCAAACTCTAAAATTTCATCTGCACTATATACAAACTCATTATTCTTACAAAATTCGGGTATAATTGGGCTTGAGCCTGTAGCAAATGCTAAAATATCACATTTCTCGCTTTTTATAAGATCAATATCCACATCTATTCCAGTAAAGACAGGAATTTTTAAGTTTTCAACCTCAGATTCAAAATAATTGATCAACTTTTTAAATTCCTTTTTATGAGGTGGTTTGTATGCTAAATTAAGCTGACCGCCAATTTTAGGTTGCCTTTCAAATATGGTGCAATTTAAGCCCTTTTTGTGAGCAAAAATAGAAAATGCCAGACCAGCACAACCTGCACCTATTACCATAACTTTTCGTTTGTACATAAATGGCTGATCAAAAACTTTTGCTTTATAAGGATCTGGGTTTACCAAACAAGACATTTGTTTTTGTGCTTGAATATTAGCAATACAGCCTTGATTACAGCTAAGACATGGTATAACTATTTTAAATTGTTCATTTTCCCACTTATTAATAATTTGTGGATCAGCTATTAAAGGCCTTGCTAGTCCTATAAAATCTGCTTTATATTGTTCAATGGCAAGATTTGCTATATCAAATTCTCCAAGCCTATTTGCAGCAATTACAGTGGTATTTGTGCTTAATTTTATTTTATGTGCAAAATCAAGCAAAAAACCTTTTGGGTAACTTCCAGGCGATACATGTATAAATGTTTTAGCTCCAATTCCTGCCGAAACACTAATTAAATCAACGCCAATTTCTTTAAGTTTTTTTGCAAATATAATTGATTCGTCTAATTCAATACCATTTTCTACATAATCAACTGCATTAATACGAACACTTAAAATTTCATTTTTGAGAATTTGTCTAATAGTATCAATAATTTCTAGTGGTAATTTCATCCGATTTTGCAAGCCTGGACCATATAAATCGTTTCTTTTATTAAAGTAACTGCTTAAAAATTGACCAAGTAACCATCCATGCGCACAATGTATTTCAATTATATCAAAATTAGATTCTTTTGCGCGACTAGCTGCTTTGATAAAACTGTCTTTTATGTCATCTATTTCCGAAAGTGTTAAATCATTTACGGTTTTTGATTTTACATTCATGGCAAGCTGAATACCAGCCAGAGAATCATTTTCGTGAATTACCTTACTAATTTTTGATAATCCAGGAATTTTATCATCGCTATCTATACCTAATTGTTTGATAAAAGATTTGCCAAGTATGTGTGTGTATGTTGCTTCTACAATAATAGCGCCTAGATTTTTTCTTAGGGCATAGTAGTCAATATTTTGTTGAGCTACACTACCATCCTCGTTTGCGTAGTTTGTTACTGTAGGTAACATTACAATCCTATTTTTAAATGTTTTGTTGTTTATTGAATAAGGAGAAAATAATGCTTTATTTTTCATCTAAGTTTTTTAAAAAATCAAAAAAATATTGATCAAATAAATTTTCATTTTCAAAATAGAATGGATGAGATAAACCTCTAAATGTATGCAATCTGGCATTTGGCATTATTTCTTTTAGTTTGTTTCCAATTTTTGGATCAACCTTATTATCATTTGCTCCCCAAAGCAACAATGTAGGTACATTTAAATTTTTAAACTGTTCGATCTCGTTTTCAATCCAGGCAGGGGCTGCAGCAATTATAGCCCTGACCTTTTCAGGATGCTTTAAAGCGTATTTTAATGCAAAACCCCCGCTCATTGAAGCGCCAAATAATACAAAGTTATCTAATTTTTTATAATCTACGAATGCTTCAATAAAATTTACCGGCTCAATGTTGTTTGGTTGAGATTTTCCAAAACCAGGAAAATCAAACGCATAGATACGGTATTTTAAATTGTACAATCCGATTAACGTATCATTTAGCTTAAGAAAATCGCTTGCAGTGTAGCTTTTGCCATGCATGAAAATTATATCTTTTTCGCCAACAGGCTGTTTTATGTAAAAAACTTTTTTACCTGCAATTTCTTCTTCTTTTTCAACAAAATACATAGTTGCTCCTTTTAATCAAAAAACTATGGCTTTTACAAGTTCTATATCTTCAATCTTTCTAAGCAAATTAATTGCTTCTTGTGAAGGTTGTGTGTCAAGCTCAATAAAAGACATAGCAAGACCACTTTTTTGTCTTGATAGATGAAAACCTGCTATATTTATATTCAAATTACCCAAAATAGTTCCAATTTTTCCAATCGTACCAGGTTTATCTCTGTTTATAATATATAGGTATATGCCTTTTGGTGTGATATCAGTTCTAAATTCGTCTACAAGAACAATTTTTTGTGTTCCATCTTCAAATAATGTTGCACCGATAGATTTTGTTTGTTTATCTGTAGTAATTTTCATCAGAAGCTGATTATTATAGTTTTCGTAATTTTTTGCTTTTGCTTCAGAAACTATTATGTCAAGTTCTTTTGCTACATACGGTGCATTCATATAGGAAACATTATCGCTCATGCTAAATTCCAAAAAGCCCTTTAAGGCAGCAATTGTAAATGGCTGATAATTAAATGGTACATCGAATGCTTTTTCTACAACATCTTCTTCAAAACGTGCGCCAACCATTACTATATCGATTTGACTGGGTCTGCCTTCTGTTAGCTGGGCTGCTAAACTACCCATTTTTTCTGCCAAGTCAAAATATAATCTGTGTTCTTTAGACATTTTATCCTTAATAAATGGTATATTGATTGCATTTTGATAAGGTTTGCCAAGAAGTGCATTAACTATCTGCTGGGCTAAAATTAAAGAAACATTTATTTGAGATTCATTACTATTTGCTCCAATGTGTGGTGTAACAAAAACATTATCTAAATCAAGCAAAGGATTGTCTGTTGCTGGTTCTTTTTCAAATGTATCAATACCACAAGCTGCTACTTTGCCAGATTTTATACTGTCGTACAAGTCTTTTTCATTAATTATACCACCGCGTGCACAGTTAATTAAAATAACGCCATCTTTTGTTTTATCTATTTCTTTTTTTGTCATCATGTTTTTTGTTTCTTTTGTAAGAGGCGTATGAAAAGTTATTATATCTGATCTTTCAAGGATTTCGTCAAAATGTTCTACTAGTTCTACACCTAAATCTACAGCTTTTGATTTTTTTATGTATGGATCATATGCAATGCATTTTGCTCCAAAAGCTTTTGCACGTTTTGCAACTTCGCTACCGACATGTCCAAGGCCTACAATGCCCAGTGTTTTGCCAGAAAGCTCAACACCCATAAATTTTTTTCTATCCCATTTGCGCTCATACTTTAAGCTGTAGTGAGCAGTGGGAAGTTTTCTTAGAGCATTTAGCATCATACCCATGGTTAGTTCTGCTGCTGCTATTGTATTTGCGCCTGGTGCATTGATAACAATTATACCTTTTTTGCTAGCTTCTGCTATATCTATACTATCTACTCCAACGCCGGCTCTACCTATTACTTTTAATTTTCCAGGTCTTTCAAGTGTTTCTTTGGTAATGCGTGTACCACTTCGAGTAATTATTGC
>NZ_JAGDWY010000079.1:33344-35162 GCF_023256235.1 Desulfurella sp. | reverse complement strand
TTATTGCATCATAATCGCCTATTATTTGTGCTAATTCCTGCGGCGTTAGATTAAATTTTTCTTCTACTTCGATGTTATTTTTTCTTATGTAATCCAGACCTTCTTGAGCCACATGCTCTGTGACTAAAATTTTCATTTAGCTCTCCTTTTTAAAGATAGAGAGGAAAACCTCTCTACCAACCCAAAATTTTATTTACTGAAGCTACCTGTTCTTTAACTTTTTCAACAGATAATTTAAGCAATGATTGCTCTTCTTCTGTGAGTTTAAATTGCAATATTTTTTCGACGCCATTTTTACCTATTACAACTGGTACACCTAAAAAATAACCAGAAATGCCAAACTCGCCTTCAAGGTATGCTGCGCATGGCAGTACTCTTTTTTCATCAAAAATAATTGCTTTTGCCATCTCAACAGCTGCAGCAGCCGGTGTATAGTAAGCTGAACCTGTTTTTAGGTGTGCAACGATTTCTGCACCGCCATTTTGAGTTCTTTTTACAATAGCATCAATTTCATCCTTTGGTAAAAGTTCGGTTATCGGAATGCCGCACACATTTGCAAGTCTTACCAAAGGCAACATATAATCACCATGTATTCCCATAACAATAGCATTTACATCCTTTGGAGAAACACCAATAGCATCTGCTAAAAATGATCTATACCTTGCTGAATCCAACACGCCTGCCATACCAATAACTTTATTTTTTGGTAAGCCCGATACTTTGTAAGAAGTATAAACCATAGCATCTATTGGGTTTGTAACTACAACTAAATAAGCATCTTTTGAGTATTCCAACGCTTTTTCTGTAACTTCTTTTACTATTTTTACATTTGTGGCAAGTAAATCATCCCTTGACATACCAGGTTTTCTTGCAATACCGGATGTAATGATAATAACATCAGAATCAGCAGTATCTTTGTAATCGTTTGTACCAATGATACTGCAAGAAATACCAGAAATAGGCCTAAACTGAGATTGATCAAGGGCTTTACCTTGAGGAATACCTTCTAAAACATCCAATAAAACTACATCACCAAGACCTTCAATTGCTGCCCAATGCGCTGCTGTTGCGCCTACATTACCTGCTCCAATAACAGTTACTTTACTGCGTCTCATAAAATCCTCCTTTATTTTTTTTACACTTGTAATATAATTAATTTTTATGTATAATGCAAATTAGAACTTTTAAACAAGGTATTAGGAGAACTTATGAATGTGGCTGATTTGTCACTACATCATGTAGTGGTATTCAATAGTGTAGCAAAAACACTTAATATGAGCAAGAGTGCAAAAGAGCTTTTGGTCACTCAATCGGCAGTTAGTCAAACTATAAAAGATTTGGAAACAAAATTTTCTGTTAAATTATTTTTGAGAAAAAATAGACGCTTGTATTTAACAGAAGAGGGTAAAGAATTTTATTACTATACAAAAAAAATTTTTGATATTTTAGAAGAAGCAAAGTTGTGTTTGGAAAATTTCAATACCCTAAAAAAGGGACGTGTGTCAATTGGTGCAAGCATGACAATTGGTAACTACTTATTGCCAGAGTTTATTGTAAAGTTTAAACAAACTTATCCAGATATTGATTTGAGTTTATTTATTGCAAATAGTTCAGAAGTAATCGAAAAACTTCGCACCTCAGAAATTGATCTTGCCTTAATTGAAGGCTTACCTTATACAAATGATAAATCAATTAAGATAATACGTTTTGCCAAAGATAAGTTAACGTTTATTTGTTCTCCTCAGCATAAATTTGCTTCGCAACAAAAAGTAACATTAAAAGAATTATTAAAAGAACAATTTATTATGCGTGAGCGAG
>NZ_JAGDWY010000079.1:13858-33334 GCF_023256235.1 Desulfurella sp. | reverse complement strand
GGTACCAGACAGATTATAGAAGCAGAACTTGCAAAATTAGGCGCTCATGTAAAAGTAGCCTATGAATTCAATAATCCAGAAGCCATTAAAAATGCTGTATCTTGCAATTTGGGCATCTCAGCTTTAAGTGAGCTTATAATTAAAAATGAACTTCAAATGGGTATGCTAAAAGAAATTCCCATTACAAATATTAAAATATATAGATGGTTTTATATGATGAGAATAAATAGCTACAACAAAGCTCAAACAATATTTGAAAATTATCTTTTAGAAACTTTTAAAAATCAGTCAAAATGAGCTAAGTCGCTTTCTTTAAGCAAGCCGTTTTTTATTTCAGAAATTATTGCAGTTAAACTTCTTCTTGCTTCTAAGTATTTTTGGTCTTCAAAATAAGTTAAAGGGTAAATAGTTTCTACAGGATAAGGTTTTAATTTTTCATCTACATTAACAAATGTAAATAAGCACGAATCGGTTAAATTACTAATTTTTTTCTCGTAGCGTCCCATACGTGATATAGTTGTTTCTATACATATAAAACTTTTGTGTGTATAGACTATATTGCTTTTAAACAATAATTTATCTCCAATTTTAACAGGATTTATAAAATTCATCCTGTTTACTGCTGCAATTATTGGCCTTTTTGTTGCAATAAGTTCTGCACACATGGTGGAAAGCTCATAGGATCTTCTTGCTAGATAACCACCAAATATTGTTTGGTTTGGATTTTTGTAGGCAGGAAATGTTCGCTCCCATGAAGTAAGAAATAGCTTAGATGCTAAAAGTCCATTAAAGTTTTGATCTTCCTGGGCTTTATGTAATTTTTCTAAAAGTCTATATTCTTCCAAAGATGGAGGTTGGCTTTCCAAATTTTTTTGAGCCATATAGTGTTCTTTTCTTTCTATGGCTTTTTGATAACGTCTTTTTTCCATATCATCAATATAATTTAAAGGTGGGAGCGCAACGCTTACACGATTGTCCCTTGGACCTCTTCTTGCTACAAGCGTAAAATAACAAGTTGCAATATGAGTTTGAGGGTTTGGCTGTTCGATTCTTATGCCTACTTCCATTGATGTTTTGCCTACATAGTTTATACGAGACTTAAAAACCAAATCTCTTGCAATATCAGCTGGGTTTCGCACTATTATTGTATCAATTGCCGCAGTTACTACAACGGCATCTTTGTAAAACTGATTTACATACAGCCTTGCAGTATCAGCAGCGAGTGTATCCATAATCTCTAGCAAAAGCCCAAATCTAATATTTGCAGGCAATTCTTCATCCAATACCATAAAGTTGTTTCTTAATGTATTACTTGTGCTTAATGGTATGATTTTTTCTAATGATAGTTCGTTTGGTCTGGTTAGCAGACTCATTAAATTCCCCTTTTAAATTTAAAAATCATTTTAACTTTAAAACCCTCTTTTTGAAAAATAAACACTTTTACCTTTTTGTCAATACGAAATTACATTAAATTACATTTTGGTTTTTTAAGTGTTTTATATATGCTTTATTGTAATGAAGTAATTTTTTAAGCACGTTTATTGTATCCTGACCAAGAAGGGGTGGACTTTTTGGCTCTGAAATGGATGAGTTTGATAGTTTTATAGGGGTGCCAACAATTTTTAACATACCAAATGGGTGATTTATTATTTTAACCATATCCCTTTCAAGCAACTGTTTGTCTTCAAATACTTCTTTAAGGTTGTTTATATGACCTGCCGGTATGTTGTGAGATTGAAATAAGTCAACCCAATATTGAGCATTTTGAGTTTTGAATACCTCATGTAAAATTTTTACCAATTCTTTTCTATTTCTTACTCTATTTTCATTTTTTTTGAATTTATCTTGTTTTAGAGCATCTGTGTTTAACAAGTTAGCTAATTTTTGAAATTGTTCATCATTACCTACAGCTAAATTAAAGTATTTGTCTTTGGCTTTGAATGTTTGGTATGGAACAATATTGGGGTGAGCATTTCCATAGCGCTTCGGTATTTTAGCGCTAACCAGATAATTTGATGCAACATTTGCAAGACTGGATACTGCACAATCATACAGTGCAAGGTCTATGTATTCTGATTGTTTGATTTTTTGTCTTTTATACAAACTGGCAAGTATTGCTATTGTTGCATATAAACCTGATATAATATCTAAAATAGCAACGCCTACTTTCATGGGTTGGCCTTTTGGTAACCCGGTTATGCTCATTAATCCGCTTTCACCTTGCATTATAAAATCATACCCTGGAAGATTGCTTTTTGGTCCATTTTGGCCATAGCCAGTTAATGAACAGTATACAATTGTTGGGTTTAACTTTTTTATATTTTTGTAATCAAGTGAATATTTTGTGAGTTCTCCTACTTTGAAGTTTTCTACAAATACATCGCAAAGCCTAACTAACTCATGTATAATTTTTTGGCCTTCTTTTTTGCTTATATCAACAGTAATACTTTTCTTATTACGGTTCGTGCAAAGAAAATAAGCGCTTTCTGTTTTCAAAAAAGGAGGTCCCCAATGGCGTGTTTCATCGCCAACTTTTGGTCTTTCTACCTTTATTACTTCTGCACCTAAATCTGATAGTATCATGGTGGCAAAAGGCAAAGCTAAAACGCGTGATAAATCAAGTACCTTTATGCCTTCAAGCGGTAACCTTTTATTCATTTTTTTCTAAAAGCCTCAATTCCTGTTATGTCTCTACCAATTATAAGCGTATGCATATCGTCTGTGCCTTCATAAGTATATACTGATTCAATATTTGCCATATGTCGAATTGGTGAGTAATCTAGGCTTATGCCATTTGCGCCAAGGATTTCTCTTGCTGTTTGAGCGCAAAACCTCGCTGTTCTTACATTGTTTCTTTTTGCAAGAGAAATTTGAGCTGGAGTTGCTTTATTTTCATTTAACAACTGAGAAAGCCTTAAGCTTACAAGTTGAGCTTTTGTAATTTCTGTAATCATATTGGCAAGTTTTTCCTGGACTAGCTGGTATGATGCAATGGGCTCGCCAAATTGTTTTCTATCAAGAGAGTAACTAAGGGCAGTTTCAAAACAATCCATACTAGCGCCAATTGCTCCCCAGGATATGCCATATCTTGCCATATTAAGGCAAGAAAACGGGCCCTTTAGACCTTCAATATTTGGTAATCTATTTTCTAAAGGTATTGCACAATCAGTAAAAGCTAGCTCGCCAACACCGCCTGCTCTCATAGAACCAAGCTCTTCTAAGTCTTTTTGATAAAAGCCTTGTGTTCCTTTTTCTACAATAAAACCCTTTACTTTGCCATCATCAGCATCTTTTGCCCACACTATTGCTACATCAGCAATTTCTGCTTCTGTTATCCACATTTTTGAACCATTTAACACCCATTTGTCTTTGATTTTTTTTGCAGTAGTTTTCATGCTTGATGGGTCTGAGCCTGCATCTGGCTCTGTTAAACCATAGCAACCTATTTTCTCTCCGCTTGCAAGCTTGGGCAAAAACTGCATTCTTTGATCTTCACTGCCATAGCGCCAGATGGGATACATAACTAGACCTGTATTTACCGCTACGAAACTTCTTAGAGCGCTATCTATACGTTCTACTTCCTGACATACAATGCCATATGTTGTATAGGTTGCACCAGGACAATTGTATTTTTCTTCTATAAAGCTACCAAGTATGCCAAGTTCACCAAATTGTTTTGCAATGGTTCTAAAATCAAGTTTTTCTTGCTTGTGCCACGCTTGTTTAATAAGCGGTTTTATATTGTCTTCTAAAAATTTTCTTAGACTATCCCTGAGCAATTTATCTTCATCACCTAGTAAATCATCAATTTTGTAGTAGTCTACAAACATAACACCTCCTTTTATGCTAAATACTTTTCACCTATGCGTTCTTTAAATTCTTCCATTGTACAATCGCATATAAGGTTTCCATGTTCGAGCAAATAAACTTTTTCAGAGTGCCTTAGGGCAAAGTGAAGGTTTTGTTCACCAAGCAGAATTGTCAGATTCATTTGAGTATGCATGTAATCAAGTACTTTAGATATATCTTCAAGGACTATAGGTGCAAGACCAAGTGTAGGTTCATCAAGTACTATCATTTTTGGTTTTTGAACAAGTGCTCTTGCTATTGTTAGCATCTGCTGTTCTCCACCCGATAGTGTAGATGCAAGTTGCTTTTTTCTTTCTGCTAGTCTTGGGAATATTGAATAGACTTCTTCTATTCTTTTTTTTGCTTCATTTTTTGCTACTTTTTGCAAAGCAAGGTTTAAGTTTTCTTCTGTGCTCATAAATTTAAACAATTCTCTGGTTTCTGGCACAAATGATATACCTAAATTTACGATTTCTGCCGTTTTTAGATGCTTTATAGATTTACCGTGCCATTTTATATCACCTTCGTAATTTACAAATGAAAATATTGCTTTAAAAAGGCTAGTTTTTCCAGCGCCATTTAAACCTACAACAGATACAAATTGACCTTCTTTTACTATTAAGTCAACATTTCTTAAAGCCTGAGCTTTATTGTAGGATAAAGAAGTGATATTAACTTCCAATAGAATTTTTGCGTTAAGGTCAGTTTGCTTTTGATTTGAGTTTTCAATTTTAGTTTGTTCGCCCAGAAATACTCTTTTCACTTCTTTGTTGGATATTACTTCTTCTGGTGTGCCTGTTGATATTATTTTTCCAGCGTGAATGGCTATAATTTTATCAACCAAGTCTTTAACTGCTTTTACATTATGATCAACTATTATAATAGAAAAATTTTCTTTTGTTAATGATCTAATCAGTTTAGAAAACTCTTCTACTTCTGAATGACTCAAACCTGCAAAAGGCTCATCTAAAAGTAGGAGTTTTGGGTTTAAAGCAATGGCTTTTGCAAGCTCCATTCTTCGTATAATACCAAAGGCTAACTCTGATGGACGTTTATTACAAACCAATTCTAATCCCAGATTTTTTGCTATTTGAAAGGCTTGTTCTTTTATATCGTTTTTATAGAAAAACTGAAATTTATCTTCCAATAAAGATAACTCGATATTTTCTAACACTGTCTGTCTGCTAAGCGGTCTTGAATGCTGGAACATCACGGCAATACCCTTTTTTATTCTTTTGTGTATGCTTAAATGTTGAATTTCTTCTCCATTGAATTTTATTATACCATCTGTAGGTTTGTAAAGGCCTATGAGCAAATGCATTATTGTAGATTTTCCAGCACCATTTGGACCTATTAAACCTACAATTTCATTTTTATTAATTTCAAAGCTTACATTGTCTGTGGCATGTATGCCGCCAAAATATTTGTCCAGATTTTTTACTTCCAGTAACGCCATTTAGTTTTTCCTCAAAAACAAGCTTATTATACCATCTGGCAAAAAAAGCAAGACTATAAGTCCCATTATCGACACAACAACATAACTAAGCTGACCCAATGGTTGCAGCCACTCTCTTAAAAGTATTATAAAAAAAGCTCCTAAAATAGGTCCTATAATAGTTCTTCTTCCACCAATAATAGCAGAAATTATAATTTGCAATACAACAGCAATAGACACTACAAGACTCACTGAAGCTGTACCTAAATAAAACACAAGCAAAGCCCCTGATAAGCCACTGAATAAAGCACTGATACCAAAAGCTAAAACTTTGTATTTTGTTATGTTAAAACCCAGACTTTCTGCTTCTATTGGATCCTGAGCAGATGCCTGTAAAATCAGACCAATAGGCGATCTTGCAATAACAAGCATAACCATTGCACTGAAAGCACAAAACAAAAGGGCCATATAATAATTTATTTTTGAGCTAACAGATATTATGCCGGGTACGGATAAGCCTATCTCTCCACCTGTATACTGGGCAAATATTGTGACAAATTGTTCTAATAACAAAACACTAACCAGTGTAATAAGTCCAAAATATGGTCCTTTAAGTCTTAAAGCTGGAGCAACTAGGATAAGTCCTGATAAAATGGCTGCTACAGCACCAAGTACAATACATAAAGCAAGTGGCATATGAGTGTTTATATTTAAAATAGCCGCAGTGTATGCACCTATGCCTATTTGAAATGTAGATCCAAAATTTACTTCCCCTGAATATCCAAATAATAAATCCCACGACATAACAAAAACTGCGAAATATAAAGCAATTGTAAAAACACCCACAACATAAGAAGAAAAAATGTAGGGTACAAATATCAAAAGAATAAAAATTACAATTCCTATAATAATAGACCTATCTTTTGGTATTAACATATCTAAAACCTACCAAACAAACCTTTTGGTTTAAACATAAGTATCAAAACTAAGATTACGTAAGCAGGTATTGATGTGTATGCAGGTGAAATCAAATAAGCAGTCATAGTTTGTATATAGCCGATAAGAAATGCTGCCAGAATAGAACCTGTTATGTTACCCAAACCTCCAAGCACCACAACAGAAAAAGCAAGCCCGGTAAGACTTGGGACGCTTTGTGAACTTGCACCTAAAAATGAAGCTAGCAAGGCACCAGAAAGACCGGTTAATACGCCGTATACACCCCACAAAAGTATATAAACCTTTTTAATATCAATACCGCTTATTGCCAAACCGTCATGGCTCATAGATGCTGCAAGCAAAACTTTGCCTGTTTTTGTTTTGTTTATAAAAGTCCACAAAATAATCAGAATTAAAACAGAAGCAAATGAAAGCAGAATTTCATTGTATGTTATATTCATTTTAAACAAGTGTAAAACACCCTTTACAAAAGGAGGCACAACAACAGGATTTGAACTGAAAAAATAATCCAGTAATTCTTCTATAATCATAGACCACAAAAGCGTAGCTGTAAGTATAAAAATTTCTTTTTCTGTAGTGGGTATTTTTTTAGATTTGTCTATGGGGTTTATAAGCAATACAAATAACAAGTATGAGACTGCTATTGAAGCTAGAACCCCAACAACCATACCAGCTAATAAAGGCAGATGAAAATGACTTATAAAAAACCAGGAAATGATTGCACTCAATACTAAAAAAGCACCGTGGGAGAGATTAAGTACTCCTGCTGTGCCAAAGATAAGAGAAAACCCTACTACTCCCACAGCGTAAATCGAACTAATAATAAAGCCATCAAATAAAATTTGCCAAAAAAGGTTCATTTTTTAACAAACGAAGGTATAATAACTTTAGCTGTTGCTGCATTTTTTGGCCAAACCGTTTCTAATTTGCCGTGTTGCCATTGCAACATAACACCGGTTGCATATGAAGGGCCATATTTTATGCCATGTGCATATGGACTTTCTTTTCCATAAAACTCTATATGTCCCATAACACCAATGTAATTTGTAGCTTCAAGTGCTTTAATAAGTGCATCAGTGTTTGTTGATTTAGCTCTTTTTATAGCCTGTGCCAGCACATATATAGCATCATATGTTGTATAGCCACCATAAGCAGGTGTTATGCCAAATACTTTCTCATATTCTTTAACAAAAGGTATGGTTTTTGGGGTTATTGGAGCAGGAGATCCTTCTGCTTGACTAATTATGCCTTCTGTTGCTCCATTGCTTTTTTTCCAGAAGTCAGATGTACTTGCCTGTGCGTTTATTCCAACTATCAAAAAAGGATATTTTGCTTCATGCCATTGAACAGTTTGTTGAAGACCTGTATGTGCCCAACCGGTTACTAAAAGATCAGGATTTTTAGATTTTATATCGGTGAATATAGGTGTAAAATCAGTTGTATTTGGTGCAAATCTCATATGACCTACCACTTTGACACCAGTTTGTGGAAGACATTTTAGATACTCTGCATCTAATGGTTCGGTCCATGCTGCATTCTCGCTTGCTATATAGGCTGTCTTGTAGCCATATTGTTTTACTAAATCATCATGTATAAAGTTACATACAGTTTGAGCCATTTCAGTAGCATTGTACTTTAATTGGAATACATATTTATACATATTATAGTTATTATGGACTAATTGTGTAATTTTTGGATCAGCTGCGCCGGTTGTAATATAAATAGTATGTAGCCTTGCTGCCCAGGGTTCAAGTGCAAGTGCAACTTCACTTATCCAGCTACCAATAACTGCAACTACATGGTGATCGTAAACAGCTCTCTGAAAAGCTTGAACAGCATCCGTTGCTCGCATGTGATCATCGTAAATAAATAACTTAATAGGTCTACCATCAATACCACCTTTTGCATTAATCTGGTCTGCTGCTAATTTTGCCCCATTAACAATAGAATCACCTACAAGTGTACCTTGTTCTGCTATAATGCCAATGTTAATAGGTTCTGCTGCAAATACTAGACGTGGTAAGAAAACAAATGCAAAAACCGCAACAATTAGAGCCATTTTTTTAAAGACACTCATTTTTAAACCTCCTTTTACATACTTTTAATATATTTTAGTATTATAAGTTAAACATGTCAAGAAAAATTAATAAATTAATTTTTTATTGATTTTTTTAAAAAAAGATATATAATAACTAACTAATTATAAATATGGGAGGTTTTTATGAAATTTAAAAAATTTGTTGTGTTTTTGGTGTTTTTTGTTAGTTTATTTTTTAGTGGAGCAGCTTTTGCTAAAATTGGTATTATTAGCACACAACAGGCAAACTTTTTAATAAAAACTCAAAACAATGTCATTGTGATTGATACAAGAAGCAAACAAAATTATCTGCATGGCCATTTGCCTAAAGCAATAAATTTAACAGAAAACGAAATACTCTCATCTCAAGAAAATGAATTGGGCCTTATGCCATACAACAACCAGCTGGAAAGAATTTTTTCTGCATATGGGTTGAAAAGAAATGCAACATACATTGTATACTCTGGTGAAAATTACGATAACAGTGCAAGGTTTATAGCACAGGCTGCATGGATTATTAGCGCACTTTATTGGTCTGGAATTAAAGATATATACTATATGGATGGAGGTTTTGAAAAATGGAAAAGTGAAGGTTTGCCTGTTTTAATAGGAAACTATAGTTTACCAAAATCCCATTTTACAATAGAATATAACCCTGGTAACATTTTAGCTCAAAAAAATTTTTTACTCTGGGCCATTGACAACGAAAACGCTGTGCAAATAATTGATTCAAGAGATAGAAAAGAATATTTAAAAGGACATATTAAAGGTGCCAGATGGTTTTACGCAGGGGATTTTTTGGAAAAAGTTAATAATTACTGGATTATAAAACCTAAAAGTACAATAGAAAATTTATTTTTGAAAGAAGATATAGATATTAATAAGCCTACAATCTCTTATTGTCAAAGCGGTCATTTATCAAGCGTATTCTGGTTTATAGCAAAAACAATTTTTAACAGGCAAATGGTTTGGAGTTTTTGCGGTACATTTAAAAATTTGCAAAAACAAAACAAAGTACCTATTAATATCGGCCCTATATGCTGAAAGTCCCATAAGCTATTTATGGGACTTAAGCAACATAAGCGTCATTTTGATATTTATGATAATAAATTTTACTAATTGCCAGACCACGCATGTTCTTAAAAATTTTGTAAATTTAGCGGGTTTTGAAGCAAAAAATGCTTGTTGATATGGTTTTCTTTCTTCAATTGTTTTTTCTACCATTTTGCCCTCCTATTCTGGTAATACAAACCAAAACGGTTTTAGTTTTGCTTTATAAATAAATGCATAGTGCAATAAAAGCTTGATCCAATGACCAGCAAGCCCAATTTCGCCAAATGTGTAATACAAATCCCGGCCATATTCAGGATATTTTTCAAAATCAGGCACAATAGGATATACTGTTATAGAAGCAGCAGTGCCAGAAAAAAGACTGGCTCCTGTAGAAGCTACACATGCTGCGCCAATTTCTGCCATAGATGCTGTGTGTTTTGGTGTCTGATTGCCATGTTTAATCATACTTGCTATATTTAAAGCACAATTTCTACCAATTATAGCAGAAGGCATTCCTGTGCGAGGTGGTGCTGGAAAGATTGGTGTTTTATTTGGGCTATACATTGGTTTTGAGATTGCATGAGGTGGTGCAAAAGCAATACCTGCTGCAAATATATTTTTGTATGCAGGGTTTTGATAGGTTTTTGGCCAATCAGCAGCTTTCCATTCTTCATAAGGTTTTTGCGTATAGTCTGCATCAACTTTCATAAAGCCATTTGATGTAAATAGATTCTCAGTAATATCTTCGCCAGTTTTATTGTATGCTTTAAGACCAACGCCTACAAAAGGAGGTATAAGCATTGCAAAATCGAATTCAATTTCATGAATGCTACCATAGAGTGTTTCGTAATACGCTTTATTTGATTCAACTTTATATATGTGAGCCCTTTTTATCCATGATACATTTCTTTCAGCAAATAAAGATTCAGTAAATGTTTTGGTATGTGTTATATAGCCTCCTTTTTTTATGTGTGCACCAGCCATTCCAAAGTCTCCAAGCTCGTATTCGTTTGTTATGAATACTATCTTTGCTTTGTCTTTTACCTTTTCTTTTTTAAGTACGAAATCTAAATTAAATACATATTCAAAAGCTGCACCCTGGCAGGTAGCTTGACCGTGTCCTGTGCCTACAAGAAATACAGCATTTTTGCCTTTTTTCATGTTTTCAATTGTTTTTTTAAGTTCTTGAGCTGCTTGTTTTGCATGGGATGCACTGCAAACAGACAGAGAATTTTTATCAGGACCCAGACCGGGTGTTGCTTCGAAATTAAGTTTTGGACCTGTTGCATTTATTAAGTAATCATATTCTACATTTTCCTTTTTCCCAGAAAGGTCTCTGCCAGTATACTCAATCTGTACAAATGGTTTTGAGGTCGTTTGAGTACCTTCTGGATAAATTGCAATTGCTTTTGCTTGTTTAAATATCACACCTATTTTTTTATAAACTCTCTCAAGCTCAAACGTTACATCTTCTGGTTCCATTGCTCCTATTCCAACCCAGATATTAGAAGGTATCCAGTTCCACTTGCTATTTGGTGCAATCACAATCACTTCATGTTCTTTTGATAAGAGTTTTCTTAAATAGGATGCTGCAGTATGGCCAGAAATGCCAGCTCCCAAGACAACAATTTTTGACATAGTTTTACCCCCTCTTTTTTTGATACCAAAAAATTAAACCAACTATTTGCAAATGTATGTTAAGTAATTTATATAGTAAAGAATTTTAAGTGTCAATATGTGAATAAATAATAATTATTATTATATGTGTTAAATAGAAATCTATTTAAGTTGTGCAGCGACATATTTTTTACATAATGAGCTGTTAAAAGTTTTTGGATCGCGCCTTTTATATAACTAATGTAAACTTTTACGATATATTTTTAATCAAAAGTTTTTATGGTTATGTTTGCTTTATTGGAAAAATGTAAACAACGATTTACATAAAATTTTTTAAAATTTTCTTGACTTTTGAAAAAATTTTTTTATAATAAACACTCGTGCTTAAGAATTCTCTTTTGCAAGCACTTCTTTTTCCCTCTTGTTTTCCCGCCATAAAGTCCGCATTTAGATTTCGCCCGCAAGGGCGTTTCCTGCCCGCCTTTTTGTTCTTATAGAAAGATTTTGCAGATTAAGTTGTTTGTTTCTTCGCTAAAAGGATAGCGCAGATCCTTAAGATATTCTTTAAAATCTTGCATTTCATCTGGTGGTATTTCAAAGCCTACAAGAACTTTGCCGTAATCGGTACCAATATGCTTGTAGTGAAACAAAGATATATTCCAGTTGCTTTTCATTTTTGATAAGAATTCGTACAAAGCTCCTTTTCTTTCTGGAAAAGAAAAATGGTACAACACTTCGTTTTGAGCCAGATTAGTTTTACCACCGATCATATAGCGAATGTGACTTTTTGCTATTTCATTGTCTGTTATATCAAAGATATTATAGCCCAAATGCTTTGCTTTTTCCAAAAACCTATCCTTTTCTTGTTTGTAATTTATATTAAGACCGGTTAAAACATATGCTTTTTGTCTGTTTGTAAGTCTGTAATCAAATTCAGAGACATTTATGTTATCAATTAAATCCATGCAAAATTTTTTAAAAGACCCCGGTTTTTCTTCCAGTTCTACCACATAGAGTGCTTCCTGCTTTTCTCCAATTAAAGCTCTATCAGCTACAAAGCTTAGCCTATCAAAATTCATATTTGCACCAGAGTTAATGGCAAGGAATGTTTTTTTAGAAATGGAGTGTTCGTCTATATAGTGTTTTATTCCAGCAACCGCCAAAGCACCTGCAGGTTCTACTATATTTCTTGTATCATAGTAGATGTCTTTTATGCTTGAACATATCTCATCTGTATCAACAAGTACAATATCATCAACATACTTTAATACTAAATCAAGCGTTAAATCACCAACACTTTTTACGGCAACGCCGTCTGCAAAAATACCTACCTCATCTATATCAACTTTCTTTTTGGCATGAAACGATAAATACATCGCATTTGAGTCTTTTGGTTGAACTCCTATTACTTTTATTTGGGGGTTTATGTTTTTGATAAATGATGCAATGCCAGCAATTAATCCGCCACCACCTATGGGCACAAAAATGTAATCAACTTCAGAGCTTGTTTGCATCAAAATTTCATTTGCAATTGTAGCGTTACCTGCTATTACAAGCTCATCATCAAATGGCGGAATGTAGGTCATTTTAGTTTCTTGCACCAGCACTTTGCAGGCATTATAAGCATCTGTATAGCTATCACCTTCCAAGACTATACTTGCACCATACCTTGCTACTGCATCAATTTTAATTTGGGGTGTGGTTTTTGGCATAACTATAGTTGCTTTAAGAGATAGTTTTTTTGCCGATAACGCTACGCCCTGGGCATGATTGCCAGCAGAAGCACATATTACGCCTTTTTCTTTTTCTTGTTCTGAAAGATTTTTTATTTTGTTATATGCACCTCTTATCTTAAATGAAAATACGCTTTGTAAATCTTCCCTTTTTAGTAAAATTTTATTGTTTAGATTTTTTGAAAGATTAACAGCATAATTAATGGGTGTTTGTTTGGCAAGATCATATATTGAAGATCTAATAACAAGCCTTACGATGTTGTCCATGTTATGCAAACTCCTCCTTTAAATATGAGACTCTTTTCAAGTCATCTTTTTTAATGGGCTCAAGTGACCATTTGCCTTCACCTAACAATGAAAGTTTTATCTTATGGTAATTAAGCAGGCTTGACCTGTGGCCTACGCTTAAGCATGCGCTTTGTGGAAGCTCGCTAAACAGCCTCATATAAAGGAGTCTTTCTGATTTTTCATCCAAAGCGCTTGTTGCTTCATCCATAAAAATCCATTCAGGTTTTTGCAAAAATATACGTCCAAAAGCAATGTATTGCTGCTCGCCAAGCGATAAAACTTGAGACCATACATTATTATCCAATAAATGTTTTGCCAGGTATTTTAAGTTTAGACTTACAAGTAGCTCCTTTAAAATATCGTTATCTATCGATGGATCACCATTTGGATAAATAAGAACATCTCTTAGTGTTCCTATTGGTAAATATGGTTTTTGCGGCAAAAACAATGTCTTTTCTTTTGGAGGAAGCTCAATCTCTCCAGAACCAAAAGGCCAAAGGCCTGCAATTGTGCGAATAAGTGTGCTTTTTCCTATGCCTGATGGACCGACAATAAGAAGACTTTGCGTTGGTTTTAGCTCAAAGCTTAAGTCTTTAATTAAGTATGTTTGATTATTTGGAAGCATAATAGATAAATTTTTTACACTCAAAAAGTCTGATTGTTTGTATTTAATATTATTATTTGAATTTTGCAGTGCTTTTATTGATTCAATATTGTGTTCGAATGTGCGTAGCCTGTCTGCTACTGCATGCCATGCGGCAAGCGAGGTGTAGCTATTTACTATGTAGGATAGTGATGTTTGTACCTGTCCAAATGCCTGAGCTATTTGCATTAAGCCACCTAGCTGAATCTTTTTTGCAAAAAATCTTGGCGCTGCAACAAGTATAGGGAAAATGATAGCAATCTGGTTGTAACCTGAAGTAAACCACGTTAGTTTTTTTTGCCTGACCATTATTTTCCAGTAGTTTTCAAATATATCTGCAAATTTTCTCATTAAATGCTTGTGTTCTTTTTCTTCACCACTATATAAAGCAACACTTTCGCTATTTTCTCTTATGCGTACAAGATTGAACCTGAAATCTGCTTCGAATCGCTGCTGATTAAAGTTTAAAGGAATTAACGGCCTGCCAATTACAGCTGTAATCCATGTACCAACAATAGCATACAGCAAAGCAGCCCATACCATATATCCAGGAATTGTAATTAAATAACCAAATACAGAAAAATGCAAGGGCCCGGATACAATCCACAATATACTTATAAAAGAAAATAAAGTTACAATTGAACTTAAAAGCCCTAAAGATAGGCTCAATGATTGAGATATAAACATATTTAAATCTTCACTAATACGTTGATCTGGGTTATCCGTTTGGTGATTAAATACCTGAAGGTGGTGATATATCTTTTTATCCATCCATTTATCTAAAAAATTATCCGTAAGCCACCTGCGCCATTTTATCTGAAGCATTTGATTTAGGTAAAGCGAATAAACGGCAGAAATTATGTAAAAAAAAGCCAGTGCAGTAAATTGTCCAAGCGCTATCCAAAAAGCTTTTTCGTTTAACTCCTGCAAAGCATTGTAGAATTCTTTATACCACAAATTAAATAATACATTAATAAAAACAATAGCTAAATTTAAAAAAATAATGGCAGCAAGCAGTATATAAGCTGTTTTTTTTTCGCTAGAAACCCAATAGGGCTTTATTAGATGCCATGCATCTTTAAAAACTTCTTTATTAAATTGTTTCATTTAGTAATGACCAGATAATTTTCATTGATTGCTTCTTATTTGATTATACAGTCTATCTGCCAGTTCTTTTGCTTGCAATAATTCATCGTTCGTTAATTTGTATTTAACTATATTTAAATGGTGTGAGGCGAGTTTGTAAATTTCTTCATCAGGATTGGAAAACTTTTTTGCTACATCAATCCATGCGTAGGCATCTACATAATTTTTTTCTATATTATCCCCTTCTAAATACAAAAGCCCAAGTCTGTATTGGGCGTAATTTGATCCCAGATAAGAGGCTTTTTGCCAGTACTCGAAGCTTTTTTTATAATTGAGTTCTACACCTTGACCCATGCTGTATAAAAACCCAAGGCCATATAATGCGTCCCTGTTGTTTTCTTTTGCGCTTTTTTCCCACCAGTACAATGTTTTTGATAAATCTTTTTTAACACCAAGTCCATGTTTGTATAGATAGCCCAGAGCGTACTCGCCAAAACTATTATTTTGTTTAGCCGACTGGCTAAATAATTCGTAAGCTTTTTTATAATCTTTTTTTACACCAACACCGTCTAGATACATTGAGCCCAATATATACTGTGCTTGCGAGTTTCCTTCCTGACTCAAAATAGAAAAAATGTTACAAGCTTCTTTGTAGTTTTTATTATTGTATGCATTAAGTCCTTCTTGTAAGCTGGGGTTTGCGCAAGCTACAGTGCTTGTAAAAAATACACCTAAAATAATAAAAAAAACAATTAGTAAAGTTTTTTTATGCATACAATTCCTCCTTTAGCTAACATCTTTTTATACTCATTTTTAAATTATTTGCAATATTTTTTGTACTGACAGTTTCAAAATATTACAAAATTTTCAGTTACAATCAATGTATAATAAAAATTTATGAATTAACTTATATAATAACTTATATAAATTTACTATTGTCACATAAACTAAATAAATATAAAAAAATACTTGACTTTTTATTTATATTTTGTATTATGTAAAATAAGAGCAAATATTTTATAGTAGGAGGTGTAGCGTGATAACGTACCCAAAAGCATTTAAGAAAACAGCCAGAGAAAAGCCAAAGGAGGTGCAGCAACCAAAGGATATTGAAGATGTGCAGGTTTGGTTGAAATTAACTAATGAAGTTTGGGATTTATCGATGTCAAATTACTATTTTGATACATGGATGTGGCAATTTAAAAAAATGCCAGGTGTTCTAACACGTATTACAAAGTTAATTGAGCAAATGAACTCAAATAAAACAGCAGATGTTGCCGAAAACGAACTGAGAAAAAATCTTGATTATCTAAAAAATGCCCATGAAATGATAGAATATGCGCAAGAAAAAGTTGAAAATGCCCTAAGGTTAATTTGGGCAAGGCGAAAGGAGCTTAAATAGTGGGAGGGGATTTTACAACACTTCCAGGCTATATTATTGGTGGCGGTGATTTAATTACATTTGAAGAGATTAGAAAAAAAGTTGAAGGCCTGGGTAAAATCGTAGACATAGAGAATCAAGGTTTCAGATTAATACCGTATTCAAAAGAAAATGAAAAGCTTGATTTCGATGAAATGTATCCTGTTATCTATTTCAATACAGATTATACAATTGACATCTATATAAGTTACTTGAAATTTGAGAAAGTAACTGAATTCTTACAGATTTTAAGCGATACTTTAGGTGTACCAATTGAACATGCAGATAGCAATGGTACGGTTAAAAAAACTCAAGAAGATATCGAGTTATTAAAAGAATTCTATAAAAATTTAGGAGGAGGACTTTATGGCAGAAGCAAGTAAAATAATGTCCATCAAAGAAGTGGTAAGCAAGTTTGTTAAGCCACACAGGGCTTGGGTTGTGGGTGGATTTGGTTATACCAGGACCAATGCATCAATTCCAAGAGAAGTTATCAGGCAAAATATACCTAATCTATATTTACAAACAAACGCAGGCGCTACACCTGTTATGATGATGGCAGGTGCTGGTCAGCTTGATTGGATTGAAATGACATTTATTGGACTTGAAACGATACAACCAGTTTCTTATGAGATTAGAAAAGGTTTAGAAGATGGCGATATTAGTGCATATATGCTATTTTCTAACTATTCCTGGGCACTCAGGACACATGCTGGACGCTTTGGAATGCAGTTTGCAACAGGTATGACAGATTTGGGTTCTGATTTAATTGAGTACGATGTTTTTGGTAAAGCAGGTCTTAGAGGCAAAAACGAAAAAGGCATGTGGGTCCACCCGGATATCCCACCAGCCAGACAGGTAATTATAGATGACCCGTTTGATGGTTGGGGACTTAGACCTCACCAATATGACCCAGAAAATAAATGGTCACCGGGCGATGTGCCAGATACCACATGGAATAAAACTGCAGCAGAAGAAGATGGTATATTTTATGAAAAATTAAGAAAACAGGCTACAAAATATACAGGAAAACCAGGCGTAAAAGCTGTTTTGTATCCACCTTCAATACCTTATCTTGCAACTACACATGTTCAAAGATGCGGTAATAAAGGTACAGCACGAATTGAAGGTTTGCTTGTGCCGGATGTTGAGCAATCACTGAGTGCAAAATACTTAGTAATTGCTACCGAAAAGATAGTACCAGAAGAAGAATTGAGATTTAGACCATCTGAAAACCAGATTCCAATGATACATGTTGATGCAATTGTAGAAACACCATGGGGTGGCTACCCAACAAATGTGACTTACCTATATGACTATGATTGGATGTGGTGGAAATTCTATATTCAAGCAAACCGTGCAGCCGATACACCAGATGGTAGGAAAGCTTTGGCTGATTACTGGCATGAAATAGTGGGTAAAGATGAGTGGGATTTCTTGCAAAACAAAGTTGGAACAGATAAATTTGAGTTTGGTAAAATCAAAGCCAAATACGAATGCCCAAGTGGTGCAACAGGTTTTGCAAGGTTATATGAACTTGTAGCAGATACAAAATATGGCTACAAACCCGATCAATATAGGCCAATATAATTAAGGAGGTAAAAATTATGAGTAAAAAAGCTATTATACCGGTACATATACCAACCGTAGATGAAATTGAAGCAAATGTTAAAAGTTTTCACAGCGGTATATCTGACTCAGATTATGAGGCATATTGCAAAGAAAACGATATTCCACCAGATGAGTTTACAACAATGGAGTTACTTGCTATTGCAAGCTCAACAATGATACCAAAAGGAGCATCAATGTTTATTGGTACTGGTTTGCCTGTGCTTACAATGACACTTGCACAGCACACAGTAAACCCAGATGCCATTATAGTTATGGAAGCAGGTATGCTTGATCCACACTTTGAACATATTCCTATATCTGTAGCAGATATTAGGGGTGCTTACATGGCTTCTACAGCTTTGTCAATGATGGATGCATTTGGAACATACGAACAACGCGGATATGTTACAGGTGGTGGCTTAGGTGGCGCAGAGTACGATGAGTATGGCAATATTAACGCAACGGGTCTTTGGGAGCCACCCAGGAATCAATGGACATCTTTGGTTTCTGGTACAGGTAAGGGTCCAAATGTGGTATTTACAGGTTCTGGTGGTTCAAACCCAATTGGTACACAGTCTGATTTTATCTTGAGTGTTATGGTTCAAGAAAAAAGACGATTTCCCTATAAAGTACAATTTTTAACTACTATGGCTGCAGCAAGAGGACCAGAAGGTGAGTCAAGGTGGGATTATGGTGTACCAAGAGGCGGCAAAGGTTTGATGGTTTCTGATCTTTGCGTTATGGAAAACTTCCCAGAAGAAGGCATCTATGATATGAGACTAAGAAGCGTTCACCCTGGAGCAAGCTTAAAAGATGTTATAGACAATGTTATGTGGGAATTAAAAGACAAAAGTGGTAAGGTTTTGAAACCTACAGATGATATTCCAACAACACCTACACCTTCGCATGAACAATTGAAAGTGCTAAGAATGATAGTTGATCCAACAAGAATTTACCTTAAAAGAAAAACTGTTCGTGAAGTTGCATACGAAAAAGAACACGGAAAGCCATGGAGAGTTAAAGTTAAAGATTAAATTTAGTTACAGGGGGTTTGAAATACCCCCTTTTTTTAAGAAAAGGAGCAGATATATGAAATGTAAGTATTGCGGTAGAGAGATGATAAAAACAAAGACACCATTTAAAAGACCAGTGAAAGGCGAAATGCTTGTTGTACCGGATGTAGAGATTTACAGCTGTCCTGGGTGTGGTGCTGTATATTTTCCAGAAGAAACTATACGACATGCAGGCAGAAAAATTGGCGAAAAACTCCTTCAGGTAGCAAAAGAACGTGGTCGTATAAAAGATGAAAAAGAATATTTAAGAAAACTTCAAGAACAAAAGCAAATAGATATAGAAGAAGCCATAAAAAGAGGTGATATTAAAAAGAAAGAAGATGCACCACTAAAAATCTTTACATAAAAGGTTATGGATATTGGAGAACAAATAAAATATGAGCGCAAAAGAAGAAACATAACTCTTAAAGTACTAGCAGAATTAGTAAAATGCTCTCCTAATTACCTATCATTGATAGAAAAAAATAAAGTAAATCCCTCAGCGAAAGTTTTAAGAAGGCTTTTTGAGATTCTGGAAATACAACATGAAGAATACTTAAATGATAATGATGAACAAATATTTGTTAAAAAAGAAAAACGCACACGTATAGTGTACCCTAATAATAAAGTAATAAGAGAGTTGCTGGTAAAAGAC
>NZ_JAGDWY010000079.1:0-13848 GCF_023256235.1 Desulfurella sp. | reverse complement strand
AAATAAATTGATGGAACCTGCCTATAAAATTATACCTGTAAACAGTGACTCAAACGGATGGCACAGACACAAAGGGGAAGAGTTTGGATATATTTTAAATGGAAAACTAGAATTGAGAGTTGCAGATGAAGTATGCGTTTTAGAAAAAGGTGATAGTTTTTACTTTTCTTCTTCTTTGATGCATTACTATAAAAACGTAGGCGATTGTGATGTTGAAACAATATGGATTGTTGCACCACCATCAAGTTTTAAATACTTGTTTTTAAAAAAACACTAAATCACATTATTAACTTTAACAATCTGTCAAATCCAAGAGCAATGCCACTGGCTTTTGGCATACCAAAAGCCATATAATCTATAAATTCCGGATCTGTTTGTTTATTGAAATATTTTTCAAGCCTTAAAAAATCATTTTCTTCATCATAGCAATTAGCTATTTCTATGCCATTAATGTAAAACTCATATCTTTTTGCATATTTGCCTTCTTTTTTTGCAAGAAATGTAAAGTCGGGGAAATTGTACACAATACTTATGCAATTATTGCCAAGGTGTTTTTCTATGTGTGTTGCAAATAAGTAATCAAGTACCTGAGATTTAGTTAAATTTGCTTCTAAATTATATTTTGATATTATTTTTTTCTTATCAAAAAAGTGCAAAATATCTAAACCTAAATATTTTAAAAACAACTCTTCGTAAGAAAAAAATTCAAAACGATCAAGATTAATATGCTTTGAATCTAATTCTAAAATATCTTTAGAATCGTTTAAAAACTTGCATAACTCTTTGAAATCTTCAAAAATATCTTCAGGTTTTGCATAAGCTCTATACCATTCAAGCATTAAAAATTCTTTACTGTGGAATTTGTCTTCAAAATCATCCCTGTAGGCAAAATTCAATTCAAATACTTTTTCAAAACCAAGACATAATAGTTTTTTATGTTCAATTTCAAATGAAGGCACCAGGTATCCATACCTTGTTTTGATTTTTTTAATATGTCTTTCGTTTAAATATAATTTTTTTAATTTGGGTGTTAATGCTTCTAAAAAGCCCTGTTGTTTGAAAAACTGTTTTGTTTTATCTATTAGAAGATACTTTTTGTTTGTTTTCTCTAAAGCATTTTTAAAATCGATTGATTTATATGATTTTACAAGTAAATTATCGTTTTCATCGATTATATCATTTAAACTGTGTTTACTTTTGAAAGGAAAAGTTATTAGATTATCATTAGACAAAACAAGTGTAGTTTGTTTTGAAATTTTTACAATACGACCTGCTTTCATGGATTTTTATTATATACAAAAAGTTGTTTTTTTAAAAATCGAAAATATAATAAGTACCATGAAGTGTTTTAGTGTATGTCCACATGATTGTCCTGATGCCTGTGCTTTAGAAGTAGAGATCAAAGACAATATGGTAGTAAAAATTTCTGGAAACAAAGACCATGTTTTTACACAAGGTTCAATATGCAACAAAACCTACTTTTACAGAGATGTCATATACTCAGATAAAAGAGTTTTGTACCCGTATAAAAGAGTTGGCAAAAAAGGAAGTTTATCTTTTGAGCGCATTAGCTGGCAAGAAGCTATAAAAACCATAGTGGAAAGGTGGCAAAATATTTTAAAGCATTACCAAAGCGATTCTATTTTACCCTACTCTTATGCAGGCACAGAAGGTGTACTTAATAATGCAAGCATGGATAGGCGTTTTTTTAATAAACTTCAGTCTGCACAACTTTTGCGCACAATTTGCTCAAAAGCAGGAAGCAAAGGTTTCGATCTGGCATATGGCAAAGCAATTGGTACTAATCCTATATATACTCAAAACTCTAGATTTATTATTTTTTGGGGCATAAATGCTATGGTAACAAACCTACATCAGGCTATTTTTGCCCAAAGAGCACGCTTAAACGGTGCAAAAATAATTAGCATTGATGTAGAAAAAAATGAAACTGCAAATTTTGCTGATGAATTTTACCATATAATGCCTGCCAGTGATGGAGTTTTAGCTCTTGGTATTGCAAATATAATCATAAATGAAAATTTATATGACAAAGAATTTATTGAAAGCAATACAGTTGGTTTTGATAAATTCAAGGAATTGGTAAAAAAGTATACTCCAGATACAGTGAGCAAACAAACAGGTTTAAGCAAAGAACAATTAAACAAACTTGCAATTGAATATGCTACAATAAAGCCTAGCTTTATTAGAATAGGAAATGGCTTGCAACACCATTTAAATGGTGGTTTTAATACATGGGCGATTAGCTTGTTACCAGCGCTTGTGGGCTCATGGAAATACAAAGAAGGTGGGGCTTTAAAATCAAATTCTGGGTACTTTCCAATTAACAAAACATTGCTTGAAAGGCCAGATTTACTTAATAAAAAACCCAGATCGATAAATATGGTAGAATTAGGAAAGGCTTTAACAGACAATCAGAACCCTATAAAGTCCATTTATGTTTACAATTCAAATCCTTTAGTTGTGGCACCAAATCATAACCTTGTAAAGAAAGGTTTTGAAAGGGAAGATTTATTTGTTGTGGTACATGAAAGACTATGGAGCGATACTGCAAAATATGCAGATATTGTTTTACCTTCAACTACATCATTTGAGCATGAAGATCTCTATATTAGCTATTGGCACAATGTGATTGCTTTTGCAAATCGAGTAATTGAACCATTAGGTCAATCTAAGCCAAATATTGAAGTATTCAGTATGCTTGCTCAAGCTTTTGGTTTTAGCCAAGATTGTTTTAAAGATAATGCTTATGATCTTGCAGACCAGGCTTTGGATAGCGACTACTTTAAAAACCACAATATATCACTAAATAGGCTTTTAAAAGAAAAATTTATTGAATTAGAATATATTGATTTTCCCTACAAAGATTCTGCATACACCAAAACCAAAAAAATTCAATTTGAAAACCCAGATGCAATCAATTTGGCAGGTACTGGTTTGCCAGAGTGCACTGCATTGAATCTAAATTACCCTTTCATTTTAATCAGTCCGCCAAATAAGCATTTTTTAAATTCTACTTTTGCGCATGTCAATAAATTAAAAGAAAAAGAATATGCACCATATGTAAAAATAAATCCAAAGGATGCTATAAAGTACGATCTAAAAGATAATTGTAATGTGGAAATTTTTAACGAACAGGGTAGTTGCATTTTAAAAGCCATGATAAGCGATGATGTAAAAGAAGGAGTTTTGGTTGCACGAGGGCTTTATTGGGTAGACGATTATATTAACAAACAGCCAATAAATACACTAACAAGTGATAAATTGTCTGATATTGGAGGCGGGGCAGTGTTTTTTTCAAGTGGTGTAAACATTAAAAAGGTTTGAAAGTGTTTTTTTAGTTGCAAAATTGGTAAAAATTGTATACTCTAATTAGATAAACTTATCTGGAGGGTAAATATATGAAAAAATGGTTTTTGGTACTTTTTGGTTTATTATTTATATCATCATGTTCTACAGTAGAAATAACAAAAACAAACCCAAACTTACCAAATGTACAAATAACTTCGGCAAAAGGCGGTATACAGTCCGTTACATTAACATGGATTCCGATTACTAACCAGAATGTAAAAGGTTATGTAATTTATAGATCAGGTTCTCCTACGGGAAAATTCGAGTTTTTAACACAAATTAACAACAATTTGCAATCAAGCTATACTGACACAGGTGGTATTTTGTCCACTTTGGAAAACAATACCACATATTATTATAGAATAGCAGCATTTAATGATCAAGGTGTAGGTCCATTTACACAGGTATCAGCCACTACTTTACCAAGACCAAACCCTCCAGAAGGTTTAAAGGTAATTAGTGGACTTCCACATAGCTTGATTTTGCAGTGGCAACCTTCAAGCGATAAATCTGTATCTGGTTATATGATTTATAGAGCACAATCCAGTCTTGGTCCCTTTAAGGCTATAAAAAGATTAGAAGGTAGAGAAAATACTACATATACAGATACAGGTTTACAAGATGGAGTTACTTATTATTATGAAGTTTCAAGTATTAACTACAAAGGCGTAGAGAGTCCTCCAAGTACTTATGTTTCTGGAACCACACAAAACAAACCAATACCGCCACTTTCTCTAAAAGCAGTACCGACAGGTGCAGGTACAATAACAGTTTACTGGTTTCCAAGTCCTACAAAGGATGTAGCCTATTATGAGATTTACTATGGAAATAGTCCTTCTTCTATGGCTTATGCAGGTAAAGTAAAATCATCTGTGCTTGAATATACCATTAAAAACCTAGAACCGGGGAAAATATACTTATTTATGGTAAAATCAATTGATGCAAGCGGTATTAAAAGTCCATATTCAGAAATTGTCCAAGGAAAAACATTTCCTATACCTCAGGCCCCAAAAGGCATAAAAGCTGAACAATTACCAAATGGTAGTGTAAAAATTGAATGGGCAAGCTCAGGAAACGATATAGCCTACTACGAACTTTTTAGAAGGTACTATTTATTTATAACAAATGAGATCGCAAAAGTTCAAGGTACATCATACATTGATGACAAGGTAAAGCCAGATACAACATATTATTATTGGGTAAAAGCAGTTGATAAATGGGGTCAGGTAAGTCCGGATAGTCAAACCGTATCTATAAAAACCAGAAATCAGTGAATGTTTGTAAAACTTAAAAGTGCATTTGTTTTTGGTATAAATGCATACGGTGTTGAAGTAGAGGTTGATAGTTCAAGGGGCCTTCCTGCATTTGCCATTGTGGGATTGGCGGACAATGCAATAAAAGAAAGCAAAGAACGTGTAAGAAGCGCACTTTTAAACAGTTCGATACCGTTTAAAGCAACAAGACTTACAGTAAATTTATCGCCAGCAGATATTAAAAAAGAAGGCTCACAGTTTGATTTACCCATAGCCATTGCTATTGCAATAGTAAACGGTGTTGAAATATCAAAAAATTTAAACGAATTTTTATTTGCAGCAGAATTGTCTCTTGATGGAAAATTACGACCTGTAAGCGGTATTTTACCAATTTCTATATATGCAAAAAAACACAATTTAAATCTTGTTTTAGCAAAAGAAAATGCATATGAAGCTTCACTTGCAAAAGCTAACATTTACGCGTTTGACAATCTATCGCAAGTGCTAGGTTTTTTAAATGGTGCTGTGGATGCTAAATTGTATGAAGGAAATGTTGTTTTTGAAAAAGCCGATTATGAAGTGGATTTTTCTGAAATAAAAGGACAGCACAGAGCAATCAGAGCAGCGCTTATTGCTACAAATGGTTTTCACAATATAATGCTTATAGGTCCACCAGGCACAGGCAAAAGTATGCTAGCGCAAAGAATACCCACCATAATGCCACCCATGAACGAAGAAGAAATTATAGAAACAACAAAAATATACAGTGTTGCAGGTTTGTCAAAAGGTAGCGTTATAACAAAAAGGCCATTTAGAGCGCTACACCATACAGCAAGCGATATTAGCCTAATAGGCGGTGGAGCTGATGCAAAACCTGGTGAGATTAGTTTGGCGCACAATGGCGTACTGTTTTTAGATGAGCTACCAGAATTTAAGCGCAATGTAATAGAAGTATTAAGACAACCATTGGAAAATGGTTATATAAATGTATCAAGAGCAAAATTTTCAATAAGTTACCCTGCAAACTTCATGCTTATAAGTGCAGCAAACCCTTGTCCGTGTGGTTATTATGGTTCAAAGTTTAAAAAATGTACATGCAGTTTTGATCAAATAAGGCGCTATAGAAGTAAAATTTCTGGACCATTTTTAGATAGGATTGATCTATATGTGGAAATGCCAGAAGTTGATTATGATCTAATAAAGACAGATTCTTTTTGCACAAGTGTGGATTTAAGACAAAAGGTTATTCAAGCAAGAGAATTTCAAAGTAATCGCTTTGTAGAAGAAAAAATAAAAACCAACTCTCAATTAACACCCCGTTTAATTAAAAAATACTGTAAGTTAGATTTTCAAGCAGAACAAACCCTAAAACAAGCAATGCAATTTATGTACTTTTCTCCAAGAAGCTATACAAAGATACTTAAAGTCGCTCGAACAATCGCAGATCTTGCAACAAGTGATACAATTTTAGATTCTCATATTAAAGAAGCTATAAGCTTCAAACATATTGAAAACTAACCGGAGGTGTTTTTATGCAAACCTACAAAACCTTTATAGGCGGCAAATGGGTTGAAACAGGAAAATTATTGGATGTAACAGAAAAATATACGGGTGAAGTTTTTGCAAAAGTTCCATTATGCGATACATCAAGTGTGGATTTGGCAGTAAATTCTGCGCAAGAAGCATTTGATGAGTTTAAAAAGACTCCTGCTTATACACGTAGCCAGATACTGCAAAAAGCTGCTGATTTAATCCTGAAGCGCAAAGATGAGATAGCTACTGTTATTTGCAAAGAAGCAGGCAAAGCATGGAAGTATTCAATAGGTGAAGTAATAAGAGGTTATGAGACATTCAAGTTTGCAAGCTGTGAAGCTATGCGCATTCACGGTGAAACTGTGCCTTTGGATGCAAGTGTATCTGGTACAAACAGGGTAGGCTACTATATAAGGGTACCAATGGGCGTTATTGCTGCTATTACACCTTTTAACTTTCCACTAAACCTTGTTGCCCACAAAGTGGCACCAGCCATAGCATCAGGCAACACAATTGTGTTAAAGCCAGCTTCAACCACACCTGTTACTGCATTGATATTGGCTGAAATACTGCAAGAAGCCGGTTTGCCAGAAGGTGTATTTAATGTGGTAATTGGTTCTGGCTCAAGTGTAGGTGATTATTTGGTATCTCACCCAACGGTAAAGAAAGTAACATTTACAGGCTCACCTGCGGTAGGTGATTCCATTATAAGAAAAGCTGGAATAAAAAGGGTAACTTTGGAGCTTGGAAACAATTCAGCAACAATCATAGAGAAAGATGCAGATATAGACAAAGCCATACCTAGATGCATAACAAGTGCTTTTTCAAACTCAGGTCAGGTTTGCATATCACTGCAACGCATATATGTACACCATGCAATAGCAGATGAGTTTAGCGAAAAATTCAAGCAGGCAACAGAAAGCCTCAAAGTAGGAAACCCATTAGATCAAGATGTAGAGCTTGGTCCCATGATCGATGAAAAAGAAGCGCTTAGAGCAAAGTCCTGGATAGACGAAGCAATCTCTCAAGGGGCAACACTTGTATGCGGTGGCAAAACAGAAGGCAGGATACTATACCCAACAGTGCTTAGAAACACCACAAAAGATATGAAGGTAATGTGTATGGAAGTATTTGCACCTATTGTGTCTATTGTAGAGTATGATAACTTTGAAGAAGCAATAAAGCATGTAAATGATTCAGACTATGGTCTTCAAGCAGGCATATACACAAATGATATAAGAAAAATCCACTATGCTATAGACAACCTTGATGTAGGTGGTGTAATGATAAACGATACTTCAATATTTAGAGTAGACAATATGCCCTATGGCGGAAATAAGCTCTCTGGTATCGGCAGGGAAGGTGTGAGATTTGCAATTGAAGAAATGACAAATATAAAGATGGTTATGATAAATTTGGGTTAATTAATTTCTTTACAAAACAAAACTTTTTGATAAAATTAATATAACATGGCAGAAGAAGCGGGAAAAGAAAGTCAAAAAAAGAAAAAAAAGCCTATATTTCTTGTTTTAATCATTTTAGTTGTGTTAATAATTGGAGGTGGTACATTAGCATTTTTCTTTTTAAAGAAAGGCTCAAGCGGTCCAAAAAACATTCAAGCTCAAAGTAGCAGCTATGAGTCTGTTTTAAACGACAAGAATGTACATATTAAAACCATACCATCTATGATTATCAATTTAGCCGATCAGTCTGGTGATAGATATTTAAAAATTTCGCTTGCTTTGGTAATGAATGGAAAAGAAAAAACAAAAAGTGGTGAATCATCGGGTGAAACTCTAGAAGATGCTGCAATAAAAAATGCTATAATTACAGTAATTTCTACAAAAACATCGGATACGCTTCTAACTCTATCGGGTAAAGAAGAGCTTAAAAAACAGCTAATAAAGGCCATAAACAATGCTTTAGGCGAAGATGCAGTAAAAGACATTTATTTTACTGATTTTATTATACAATGAAAGAAGAAGATTTAGTACCCTTTTACAATGTACCTGTTAACACGTACTATGAGTTGGGACGAGCCAAAGTAAAGTTAAGGGATATTTTGAGGTGGAGTGAAGGTAGTGTTTTAAAACTAGACAGACTCTCGGGTGAATATATTGATGTATTTATTGAAAATCAAATTTTTGCAAGAGGTGAAGTAATAATTGTTGACGAAAAATTTAGCATAAGACTCTCTCAAATATTAACACCTGATGAAATTATGGAATACAATATTGAGTGAGATTTTTAGTGCGTACATTTTTTATATTCGTTTTTTTTATATTAATTCCTAGCCTGGTTTATGCAGGCTCCATAGATTATCTTGGCTATACATTAAAAGCGCTTGGTAGTGTTATAATAGTTATAGCTTTGCTTTTTGCAAGCGTTTGGGCGTTAAAAAAACTTCAAATTAATACTAAAAGAGGCGGTCGTATCAGAATTTTGGATAGGACGTATATTGATAACAAACATAGCCTTGTTATCATTGAAGTTGATGAAAAACAATTTTTGCTTGGTGTTGGAAACGAAATAAATTTAATATCTCAATTGGTTAAAAATGAAGAAAATAATTAGTCTGGTAACAATTTTTATTTTAGTTGGTTTGTGTTTGAATGCTTTTGGGGCACAAAGCACAGCTACACCTTCTTTGAGTATTACTCTAAATGGTGCTACAACGCCGCAAAACATCTCAAATGCGGTAAAATTGCTTATTTTGCTTACAGCTTTAGCCATTGCTCCATCATTTTTGATTATGCTTACATCATTTACACGTATAATAATCGTGCTTTCTATTTTAAGACAAGCAATAGGCTTACAGCAAGAACCCCCAAATCAAATATTGCTTGGTATTGCTCTTTTTTTAACAATTTTTATCATGTCACCTACAATTAGTGCTGTTTACAATAATGCATATAAACCTTTCAATGAGGGAAAATTGACTCTAGAGCAAGCCTATGATGCTGCTCAAACGCCCATAAAATCCTTCATGCTAAAGCAAACACGCCAAAAAGACATAGCGCTTTTTTTAAGAATTGCCAAACAACCCAATCCTCAAAATGAACAACAGCTTGGCTTAAACATACTTGTGCCCGCATTTATTATAAGCGAACTAAAAACAGCTTTTGAAATAGGTTTTTTGCTGTATATACCTTTTGTGATTATAGATATTGTGGTTTCAAGTGTGCTTATGAGTATGGGTATGATGATGTTGCCACCTGTTATGATATCTTTGCCGTTTAAATTACTTTTGTTTGTGCTGGCTGATGGATGGAATCTGGTTGTTTTATCACTTGTTAAAAGTTTTCATTAGGGGGTTTTATGGATGTTTCTACAGTTGTGGGTATAGGAAGAAGTGCCATGCAAATAGCTTTAATGCTTTCTTTGCCAATACTTATTGTAAGTTTGGTGGCAGGATTACTTGTTAGTATTTTTCAAGCACTTACACAAATCCAGGAAATGACACTTACATTCATACCAAAGATTATAGCTGTTGCTTTAACTTTGTTGTTTTTGGCACCGTGGATGGCAAAGCTTTTAACAAATTATACGATTGAGCTATACCAGAATATACCCAACTACATAAGATGAGCCAAAATCTGGCATTGCTTAATCTACCTTTTGCTGATTTAGAAATCTTTTTTTTAATTTTTGTGAGGGTGGCGTCTATATTGCTTTTAGCGCCAATTTTTAGCTATAAATCAATTCCTGCAATTGTTAAAATATTGTTTAGTGTTGTTATGGCCTTTGTATTGTATCCACTTGTTAAAGATTATGTAAATGTAAATATTACAAATACAGTTGAGCTTATTGTGCTTATTGCAAGAGAAATCCTACTTGGCGCAAGTTTGGCTTTTTGCATCCAATTTGTCTGGGCTGGTATAGAAATTGCTGCTGGTTTGGTTTCTTTTATGATGGGCTTTAGTATCGCAAATGTATTAAGTCCACAAACAAATACCCAAATTTCTATTATTACAGAGTTTGAAAGTTTGTTTGCAATTCTTGTTTTTTTGGCAATTGATGGTCATTATTTTGTTATACGCTCGTTAGTTGAAAGTTTTCAGCTTATTCCAGTTGGCACATTTGTTGTAAATAAAAGTTTAGTTGAATTTATTGTTCAATTAATACTTGTTATGTTTTCTGTTTCTGTTCAGATTCTTGCGCCTGTGGTATTTGCTTTGATTATAACAAATATAGTTTTTGGTGTAATTTCTCGTACAATGCCTCAAATGAATGTGCTGATTGCTTCTTTTCCAATTACAATAACCATTGGTTTGTTTTTGCTTGGTGTAACGTTTAATTTTGCGGCAAATGTTATGATAAAATACTACTATCAGTTGCCTTCATATTATAATCAGATATTCAGGTTAAAATAATGCCAGGAGAAAAAACCGAGAAAGCCACACCCAAACGTCGCGAAGAAGCACGCAAAAAAGGCCAGGTTGCAAAATCAATTGAACTAAATACTGCCGTGTTGCTTTTTGTTGCTTTGATTTTCTTTTATTTTAATGCTAAAAGCTTTAAAGATACAGCTATATACTCTTTTAGTTACTTTTTGAGTTTGCCCCACAATATTGATTTAAATAATGCTAGTAGCCTGTATATGGATGTTGTTAAGATTTTTTTTATGTATGTTGGTATTTTTTTTGTATTGCTTATTGTTGTGGCAATTCTTGTTAACATCGCTCAGATAGGCATATTATTTAGCTTTGAAAGACTCAATTTTGATTTAGAAAAACTAAACCCTATAAATGGTATTAAAAACCTTTTTTCGCTTAGGGCTTTGGGTGAGCTTGCAAAGTCAATACTAAAAATTATCGTTATATTTTCTATAATGTATTTTTTTATCAAGGCAAAATACAAAACCTGGCTTGATTTAACCGACCAACCTATTAATATTTTTACAGTTGTACTTGCCAAAAATATGTTTTCTATAACGCTTTATCTTGTATTATTTATGATTTTTTTGGCTATTATAGATTATGCTTATCAAAAATTTATTTTTGAACGTTCTTTGATGATGAGCAAAGAAGAAGTGAAAGAAGAGTTTAAACAAATGGAAGGTGATCCCAAAATAAAAGCTAAAATCAGAAAAATGCAAATGGAATTAGCTAGAAGACGTATGATGGAAAATGTAAAAACAGCGGATGTGGTTATAACTAACCCAACGCACATTGCAGTGGCTCTAAAGTATGATCAATCAAAAATGAATGCACCAAAAGTTATTGCAAAAGGTTTAAATGAAGTTGCCCAAAGGATAAAAGAAATTGCCTTAAAAAACGATATAGCAATTGTTGAAAATCCTCCTTTGGCTCAGAGTTTATATAAAAAGACTCAGATTGATAAAGAAATCCCAGCTGAATTATACGAAGCTGTAGCTAAAATTCTATCTTATGTTTATAATCTGAAAAATAAAAAAACTAATAAACTTTTATAAAAATCATCCGATAAAAAAGTAGAGGTGTGATATGAGTATGCAGGTAGGCTCTAATTATATATTGGGTTTGGGAAATACAAGCAATCTTAACCTTCAAAGTATGCTTCAACAACTGGTTACTGCACAAAGCCAGCCTATTATAAACCTTCAGGCTCAGCAAACACAGCAAAAAGCATACCTCCAAACATTTTCAAATTTTTCAAATCAGCTAACACAATTACAAACTAGTGCAAATAATGTTATACAGGATTTAACACAACAAACTGCAACATCAAGCAATACATCTGTTGCAACTGTAAGCAACAATCAAACAACAGCAAGTGGCACACACACATTAAGTGTTACTCAACTGGCAAAATCTCAGATTTGGGTTTCTACAAACGGGTTTTCAAGCCCTAGCCAGCAAGTTGCAACATCAAATGGTGTGTTTAGCTTTTCAATAGGAAGCAATTCCTATTCTGTAGCTGTAAATTCCTCAACCACGTTGCAAGGTTTGGCTAATGCTATAAATGCGACAAACTCAGGTTTAAATGCAAGTTTGGTATACAATGGCACCAGCTATAATCTCGTTTTAACAACACCAACAGGCACGCAAAACAACTTAACAATAAACACAAATAACACACTTGCCGTATTTGGCTCAACCCCAACTCAAAATTCTCAAGATGCACAAGCAACACTTGATGGGGTAAGCATAATCTCACAATCAAATGATTTAAAAAACTACATACAAGGTCTTGATATACAGCTTCAAGGAACAGGTACAACAACAATAACTCTAAATTACAACACTTCTCAATTGACGCAGGATATGCAAACCTTTGTCAATAACTATAATAATCTATTGCAATATGTTAATCAAAACAATTCATATGACAGTACAACGAATATAGCGGGGGCATTTTTTGGCTCTACCGCTATACAATCCGTTATGGCAAGCTTGAGAAATGCATTTTTTGGTTTATTTAATCAAAACACAAATCAGACGATTAATTCAGCAGAAAGTATTGGTTTGTCTTTTGACCAAAATGGCAACCTGCAATTTAATAGTTTAGTTTTTCAACAAGCTGTTGCTACTGATTTTAATGCTGTTAAAAATATTTTAACAAACTCTTCCACCAATGGCATAATGGATTTGATTAATAATGCAGTTAACCAGGCTACCTCGGTTAATGGTGGAGCTATAACAGTAGCTCAAAATATTATTCAAAACCAGATCAACTCACTTCAATCTCAAATAAATACCTTAAAAAGAAATCTACAAAACTACCAGGATAATCTTGTTGTGCAGTTTTCGCAACTTAATACCATAATGAACCAGATGCAGGCACAAAGCCAGTATTTGACAACGATGTTTGATAGTCTGACAGGAACAAAAAGTGGCTAGCAGCTACAAAGGAGGAAAAGATGGATGCAGGTGATGTAACTAAAACAAACTTGAATTTTATACAAAATAAGCAAATTAATCTATTAGCCACACAAGATAATGAAAACAATTTTTTTTCTGTATCCACAACTAACCCATCACAAGTTAGCACAAATGAAAAAAGCGATATCAACAGTACGAGTTTAAGTAAAAACGATGTCAAAAAATTGATTCAAAAGCTTAACGATTCTATTAGTTCTTTAAATGATAGTGTTAAATTTAGTTACTCAGAAGATGCTAAAGGTCTTATTGTAAAAGTAATTGATAGTAAAACAGGTCAGGTGATAAGACAGATTCCACCAGAAGAGTTAATTAAACTTGAAGCTAGTTTAGCCCAATCAATAGGAATAATTTTTAACAAGGAGGTAAAATGATTGCAAGCAGTGCATATAAGGCTTATAAGAATACACTTGCAAACACAACTGACGATAGACTGAATATTATTGGTATAATGTATGATGGAGCTTTGAGTTTTGCCGTTAAAGCAAAAGAATCAATTGAAAATAAAAATATACTGGAAAAAGTATATGCAATTGAACGACTTAATTCTATTTTGCTTGCACTAAGAAATGTACTTGATGTAAAAAACTATCCAGAAGCGGGTAAATTCCTTGAGTCTATTTATGATTTTTTACTTTTACAAACGCTTAAAGCCAATTTAAACAATAATATTGAAGAAATGGAAGTAGTAATCAGATACTTGCAAAAAATGAGCGAAATTTGGAATAATGACGTTTTAAAAAAATGAAACAGGCTTGTTTCAAACAAGCCTTTCTCTGATTTTAACCAAATGCTTGATAAGTCAAGAATTAATTGTTATAATCAAACAAATG
>NZ_JAGDWY010000078.1 GCF_023256235.1 Desulfurella sp. | reverse complement strand
TGCTGCTCGCCGCCTCTAAAGCCTTTTTGTGTATCTAAATGCAGGATTTTCATATACCATTTCCTCCACTGTTTATTTAAGAATATTATAATAAAATTAAAAAAAAGTAACTAATAAAATTAAAAAATGTTAATTTTGAATGTTTGATTTTTTGATTAAAATCAAATACTTTTTTATTTAAATAGCATATAGTGTTAAAAATCGGTTCTTTGGAGGCAAATTATGAGTAAATTGATTGATGATTTGCTTAAAGAACATAAGAAACTTTTTTCATTACTTGATGAATTGCACAACATTGACAAAGAAGGCGCCAAGGAAAAGCTTTTTGAAAGCAAAAACCTATTTTTGATGCATCTTGATAAAGAAGATAGGTTTCTATACTCAAAGTTTGATGAAGCAAAAAGCAAAGGTGTTAATGTAGAAGAAAATGTTTTAAAGTTTAAAGAAGAGATGGAAGAAATTTCTAAAGATGTGGTAAATTTCTTTGACACATACAAAAAAGGTATAACAGATAAGATTCAGTTTGCAAGAGATTTTGGGAAAATTTATGGTATGTTAAAAATCAGAATGATAAAAGAAGAAACACAGCTATATCCAGTTTATGAAAAACACTTTGGATAAGGAAGGGTTTATGTTTGAAACTTATAAAGAATTGGTAGAGTCTATAAATGTAAGCGATACTGAAAAAGAATCGCTTTATGCTGCACTTGCAACTCACGGGCATGTATGCGGTGGTATGGCTATGGGTTTTGCCTGCGGTCTTTTTGCTATGAAAGCTTTAGATATAAGTAAAGAAAGAGATTTAGGAACGCGCATTATTGCAAATAGTGGCTACAACCACATTGCAAGCTGCTTTGTTGATGGATTGCAGTTTTCCACAGGTTGTACATTTGGCAAAAGGCTTATTGAAAAAAATCCTATTGGTAAGTGGTCTTTTCTTATAATGCACATTAAAACGCAAAAGGCTCTTAAGGTTAAGGTAAAGCCAGAGATTATAAAAAGCGCCCTTGGCTCCAGTTACGTTAAGGATTATAGAAGCAAAGGCATAAATGCTTCAAGTATACCTGCAAGCGTTTCATATGCGCTGTTTAGGAAAGTATTTGAGCTATACAACAATAACTTACTTATAGATGCGCAGGGTCCGTTTGATTACCCATCTAAAGAAGAAGCAATAACATTTAACTATGAAATTTGTCAGGTTTGCTCTGATGCAGTAGCTCAAAATTATATAAAAATTGAAGATGGTAAAAAAGTTTGCATTGAGTGCGCCCATTTTGTAAGATAGTTTTGAAAATAAAAATTTAACATAAAAAACTATCTTACGTTTTACAAGGAGGTTTACAATGGCTGTACAAAAAGTTGACGAAGATGTTTACTATGTAGGTTCAAGGCATTGGGATAGGCCTATTTTTGATGAGTTGCTTGAGTTGCCAAAAGGCACAAGCTACAATTCATATTTGATATCTGGTTCTCAAAAGACAGCTTTAATTGATAGTGTTGATCCATGCAAAAAGCATGAGCTTTTGAGGAATTTAGACATTTTGAATGTAAAAAATATAGACTACATTATAGCAAATCATGCGGAACAGGATCATTCTGGCTCAATACCTGCAGTGCTTGAAAGGTACCCTCAAGCAAAAGTGGTTACAAATGAAAAATGCAAATCTCTACTTATAGACCTGCTTGATATTAATGAAGACAGATTTATGATAATAAATGATAACGATACTTTATCCTTGGGCGACAAAACCCTTCAATTTGTCTTTACGCCATGGGTCCACTGGCCAGAAACCATGTCTGTCTACCTTGTAGAGAAAAAGATGCTTTTTACCTGTGACTTTTTTGGTTCTCATATAGCAACAAGCAAGATATTTGGACCAAAAGATGAAAAGTTAGTCTATGAAGGTGCAAAGCGCTACTATGCAGAAATTATGATGCCTTTTAGAAAAAATATTCAAAAAAACATTCAGAAAGTAGAAGAATTAAATCCTTCCATGATTTTGCCAGGCCATGGTGTAGTGTATAAAAATCCACAGTTTATAATAGATGCTTATAAAAAATGGATATCAGACAATGTAGACAACGAAGCTCTTATAATCTATATATCCATGCACGGTAGCACCAAAGAACTCGTTGACTATTTATCAGATGCATTAATTGAGCAGGGCGTATATGCAAGACCATACAATATTGCTCAATCAAGTCTTGGAGAAATAGCTATGGATCTTGTAGATGCAGCAACTGTGATTTTTGCCTCTCCTTTTGTGCTAGCGGGTGTTCATCCTAAAATAATAACTACCGCATATCTTGCAAATGCCTTAAGACCGAAAACAAAATTTGCAGGCATCATTGGATCGTTCGGGTGGGGCGGCAAAGGTGTTGAACATATAAAAAACAACCTTACAAACTTAAGTGTTGAACTGTTTGAACCTGTGTATATAAAAGGTAAACCAAAACCTGAAGACTTTAAAAAGATAACTGGCCTTGCAAAACAAATAGCAGATAAACACAAAGAGATTGGGATATTGGGATAATTTATGAAACAGTTACTTGCTATACGTAATGTCGCAATTGAGCATGCTGGCCTTTTTGAAGAGGTATTAAGACAAAAAAACTATCAAATAAGCTATATTGATGCCTTCAAAGGACAATTAGCTGGCAATCTAAAAAATTATTCACTGATACTTGTGCTTGGGGGTTACATGGGAGCCTATGAAGAAGATAAATTCCCGTTTTTAAAGCACGAGTATAAAGTTATAGAAGAAGCGCTAACACTCAATATACCACTTATAGGTATATGTTTAGGTTCTCAAATGCTTGCTAGAGTCTTGGGTGCAAGGGTTTATAAAGGACATACAAAAGAGATTGGTTTTTTCGATATCCATAAAGTTTCAAACCACGAATACTTTTATAATTTTCCTGATAAATTCAAAGCATTTCAATGGCACAACGATACTTTTGACTTGCCAAATAATACACAACGCGTATTTTCATCTTCTTCTTATAAAAATCAGGGGTTTGTATATAAAAATGCAATCGGTCTTCAGTTTCACATTGAGGTAAGCCTGGATATGATAAAAAAATGGTTACTGGAATACAAAGAAGAAGTTGAAAAAGAAAATTTAAACACTCAAGATATATTAGACAACGCTAAGGTTTATACACTGACTCTAAAAAAATATATCGAATACTTAATAAATAACATAGAAAATGGTGCCTTATGATAAAACTAAAAAGCGCTTACTCTTCATATGAGAACACAGACGGCTATAGGATACTGGTTGATAGGCTCTGGCCAAGGAGTATTTCAAAACAAAAAGCACACATAGATTTGTGGCTAAAAGAAATTGCACCAAGCAGTGAGCTTAGAAAGTGGTATGCTCATGATGAAACAAAATGGGATGAGTTTAAGGAACGCTATTTTAATGAACTCTCAAGCAAAAAAGAACTTTTAGATATGATTGTAGAAAAATCAAAAGTTGGAACTATCACACTTGTTTATTCGTCCAAAAGCCCTCTAAATAATGCAAAAGCACTTTTAGAATACATTGAAAGGAGTTATTTATGAGTCAAAACTGTCAAATTTTAGAGGCGATTTTTAATGGCGTGGGCGATGGGATTTTGTTTTGTGATGTAGATGGTATTATTAAAATATGGAGCAGAGGCTGTGAAAAAATATTTGGCTACAGTTCAAGTGAAGCCATAGGTCAAAGCCTTGATATTATAATACCGGAAAAATATAGGAAAAGGCACTGGGATGGTTTTTTTAGCGCTGTAAAATCAAAAAGCAGCAAATATTCTGATGATTTGCTATCAGTACCGGCTATTGGAAAAAATAACAAATCTCTATCCATAGATTTTAGCATAGCTATAGTAGAGCAAGACTCAAAACTTTTAGGTTTTGGAGCTATAATCAGAGATGCTACAAAAAGCTTCTTAGAAAAAAAGCAATTGAAAAACGAAATAGAAGAATTAAAAAACAAACTAAAGCAATTTAAGGAGGATGTATGAAAGCTGTAATTGATGAACAAACATGCATAGGCTGTGGCGTTTGTGCAGATGTGTGCCCACAAGTGTTTGAGATGAATGAAGATGGCTCAAAAGCGCGTGTAATAGCTGACAATTGCGATGCTGGATGTTGCGAAGAAGCCAAAGATTCATGTCCTACACAATCTATATCATTGGAGGGCTAAACCATGACAAAAGATGAGTTAAAAAAATACAATGGTAAAAACGGGATGCCAGTATATGTTGCTTACGAAGGTAAAATCTATGATGTTAGTGACTCTGATATGTGGACAGGTGGAGAACACATGGGAACACACAATGCGGGAGTAGACCTTACAGCCGAAATAGATGATGCGCCACATGATGATAGAGTGCTTGAGAGATTCAAGGTGGTGGGAGAGCTGGAAGAGTAGAAATTGTGATTGTTATATTAAGATGTCATAAGAGATTAATTTGTCAAAGTTTGAGGATTTAAATAAAAAATACATAGTTAATGATGACTACTCTGGATTATTATTTTTTATTTCTTGCTATTCGTTTAAAGAAACGCTAGAACGTTTAAAGTTATTCATTAAAAATGCAAAGTTACATTTGTTTTGTGAGATAGATCATGCACAGCTAGCACATGATGTGAATTTACATTTAAGACCTACTGTGGTGTTATTATTTGGAAATCCTGAAAAGGGGACGCTTCTTATGGAAGCTTCTCCTTTTGTAGCTATTGATTTACCAAGCAAAATACTTGTGATAGAAGAAGACAATAATGTCAAAGTCGCTTTTAATAGTTTCTCATACCTTAAAACACGTTATAACATTGAAAGCTTTAATGAGTTAATAGAAGAATTTGATAAAAATATTGTAGAATTAATTACCAAAGCGCTTTCTTTGTAATCGAGTAATTGAATTGAGTTATTGAAATGAAGTTTATAATTTTATCAAGTAGTTGACAATTTTATTTTTTTTATTAAGATAGTAATCAATTACTTACTTTTTGGGGTGAATTATGAAACGATTGAGCTCACAAAAAAGACAATTCGTTACAATCAAAACATTGTTAAAATTATCTGAAAATAATAATCCAGATTTTATTACAACATCAGATATTGCAAAATCAATGGGTTTGACACAAGGTGCAATATTTAAACATTTTCCTACAAAATACGATTTATTTAATAATCTTATAAATTGGATTTCAAATCATATTATGAGCATTTTAAATAAAACGCTAAACAACAATGATTCTGCTTTAAAAGCATTAGAAGATGCGTTTTTTTCACATATCAAATTTATATCCAAATATCCCAGCATACCGCGTATACTGTTGTTGCAATTATTGGATTCACGAGATACTCTTCCAAAGCGCACAGCAAAAAAATTTCTTGAAAACTATATTGAAAAATTAACTTTAGTCGTTGAAAGAGGGAAAATAAACAAAGAGATTTGTGAATCAATTGATACACAAAGTATTTCAGAATTTTTTTTAGAAAATATACAAGGTCTTGTTTTGTATTCAACAATTACAAAAAATAAAAAAGAAATTTTAGAAAAAGCAAAGATTGTATTTTATATATTTAGAAAAGGAATTAGTTGTCAAAACAATGGAGGCATAAGTGAATAAAAAAATAAAGATTGTTCTTATTTCAATTATAATTACAATTGTTATTTTAATTTCGATGTTATTTTTCAGGAAAAAAAATTCGAATTCAATTGTACTTCAAGGTAATGTAGAAATTAGAACAGTTAGGTTAGGTTTTAAGGTTCCGGGTAGAATTAAACATTTATTATGTAAACGAGGGAGATGTTGTTAAAAAAAATGAACTACTTGCATCTATAGATGATGAAAATTATATAAATAGATTAAACCAAGCAAAAGCTTTATATGAAGCCAAAAAAGCAGAATTATTGTCATTAGAGCATGGTTCAAGGCCAGAGGAAATTAAACGTGCAAAAGCTCAGACATTGCTGGCTCTTGCAGAATATGAAAATGCATTAAATGAATTTGAAAGACGAAAAAACTTAGTTAAAAACGATGTAATCTCAAAAGAAGAATACGATAAGTTTTTAACACAATACAAAATTGCTAAAGAAAAGCTAAAATCTGCAGTGGAAACTCAAAACCTTGTCGAAACAGGTCCAAGATATGAAGATATACAAAAAGCAAAATTTTTGGTAAAAGAGACTCAAGCAGCACTCAACCAAGCTATAAGAGATTTGAATGACACAAAACTATACTCACCAGTAGATGGTGTTATGCAGACAAGAGTGCTAGAAAAAGGCGATTATGCAAACGTGGGTGAGCCAGTATACACTATTGCTTTAATGAACCCTATCTACATAAGAGCATTTATCAGTGAAAAATACTTGGGAGTGATTCATCCAGGTATGAAAGCAAAAATAAAAACAGATTCAGGCAAAGCATACATAGGTTATATTGGATACATCTCGCCAGTTGCAGAATTTACACCAAAAAATGTTGAGACGAAAGAAGTAAGAACGGATTTGGTATACAGAACGAGAATTGTGGTGGAAAAACATGACAATCAACTTTTACAGGGAATGCCAGTTACAGTAGAAATTATTTTAAACCGAAAGTAGATGCAAATGCAAAAAGAAAACGCAATAGAAATTTTAAGTGTAACAAAAAAATTTAACAAAACTAATAAAATTGCACTAAATAATATAACAACAGGTATACCAAAAGGCAAAATTACAGGACTTATCGGTCCTGATGGATCAGGTAAGACTACTTTGATGCGAATGATTGCAGGTATTTTAAAACCAACATCAAGCCAGATAAAGATAAATATTAAAGTTGATGAAAATAAATCAATTAGCTCAAATATCAGTTATATGCCTCAAAAGTTTGGACTATATGAAGACTTAAGTGTCTTGGAAAACTTGAAACTATATGCAAACTTACAAGGTGTAAGAGGTGATTTATTACAACAAAAAATAAAAACATTGTTGGAATTTACAAATTTAGCTCCATTTACTTCCCGATTGGCAGGGAATTTATCTGGTGGGATGAAGCAAAAACTGGGTCTTGCATGTTCGCTTATACATAACCCAGAGATCCTGTTGCTTGACGAACCAAGCGTAGGTGTAGATCCATTGTCTCGTAGAGAATTATGGAAAATTATTTATGATCTTATAAAATCTGAAAATGTTACAATAGTTTGGAGTACATCTTATTTGGATGAAGCAGAAAAATGTTCACACATAATTGCACTTAACGATGGAAATATATTGTATGAAGGCTCGCCAAAAGAATTAACAAATTCAATTTCGGGTCGTACATTTTTGGTTGATTTAGCAGATAAAACTAAAATTAGAAAATTTGCAACTGAAATTATCAAGAATGATCAAATTATAGACAGTGTGATTCAAGGTAAATCCATAAGAATTATAACATCAAAAGATTTTAATCCGCAAAGCATAAATATTGAAAATTCCAAACTTATACAAACAGCGCCTAGATTT
>NZ_JAGDWY010000077.1 GCF_023256235.1 Desulfurella sp. | reverse complement strand
ATTAACTACTCATCTTAATAATTCTTTTTTTAAAGCATTTTTGTTATTTTTTCTTGACTTTTCTCTAAAACATAACGGACACCTGCTAACAGAAATAACAAAGAAACAAAGATAAATATTAGAGGCTTTAAAGATAAATATAGAAGCATAGTTATAATTGGTGGGGAATTAGGGTATAAGTTAAATAAATTTTAGTCATCTAATTAGTTTATTTACAAAAGATTTTTGATGCCTATATTTTTGCCTGGAAATAGAGTTTAATAGCTTGATAACAGACTTTTTAATGGAGCCAGCGAGAGGATTTGAACCTCCGGCCTACTGATTACGAATCAGTTGCTCTACCCCTGAGCTACGCTGGCGCTTGAAAGCTTTTATAAAGCATAGTGTAAAAATTGTCAATACTTTCTTTTAAAAAGAAGCTTTGGATGTAAAGCACTAACCAAAAAGCCAGCAACAATAATTAAGCAAGCGCCTATTATCTGAAACAAGGTAGGTATTTGTTTTAAAAAAATAGCTCCAAGTAAAATTGCAAATAGTGGATCAAGATAAGCAAATATTGATACAGTAATAACATTTAAATAATTAAAACTATCATACCACAAAAAAAGCGCCAAAGCAGTATGAATAATACCGGTTATTAAAAGTAATCCTAAAATTCGCCCATCAAGTTTAAAATGAATAAAAAATAAAAATGGCACAAGCAAAACAACAGATATTATAATTTGATAGGATGTAAGTTTTATCGCACTATGGTGCATTACAGCCATTTTTGAAAAAAAACCTAAAATTCCAAAACACAAACCACTAAAAAATGCTATTATTAAACCTGAAACTTCATTTAAATGAAAACTTAAACTGTTGTTTGCAAAAATCAAACACATACCGCCAAGAGCCAAAAATACAGATAAACCAATATTAAATGTAAAATTTTCTTTTAAAAATAATATTGCAAGTAAAATTGTAAATATTGGGCCCAGATAGTACAATACTACAGCATTTGCAATACTTGTTAGACTGATTGCCCAGAAAAACAAAATCCAGTTTAAAGCAAGTGCTATGCCAGATAAAAATAATGGAGCAAAGGGTTTGATTCTAAAAAATTCGTCTTTGCCCAGCTTTTTAATTGAGTAAAACAAAACCAAAGGAATAGCAAAAAACACTCTAAAAAATACAAAAATTGGACTTGGCAAATTACACCAGATTGAAAAAATTGGTATTGAACCCCATATAAATGTTGCAAGCAACATTTCAAAAATGCCTTTTTGGCTCTTTGATTTTACAAATGGACCATTTTTCATTTTCTAAATTTAGTCTATCTTTTTTAAAAATGCAAGTATATGATTAACCAATTAATTCTATCATATCTTTTGGAAGTTTTGAATAAAATTTTAAAAACTTATTTGAATTAGGATGGAAAAATCCCAGGTAAAATGCATGAAGCGCATGTCTCTGTATAAGTTTAGATGATTTTGAGTAAACACTATCCCCAACAAGCGGATGATTTAAATACTGCATATGCACACGTATCTGGTGAGTTCTTCCTGTTTCTAATTCGAAGCGTACAATATCCATATCTTTTAGGCGCATAATTACTTTGTAGTGCGTAACTGCAAGTTTTCCCTGTACAACTGCAAACTGTTTGCGTTTTATGGGGTGGCGGCCAATTTGTGTTTTAATTGTTCCAAAACTATCTTTTATGTGACCCTCGCATATGCCTATATAATAGCGTTTTGATATATGCAGAGCAAATTGATTTGCAAGTTTAAAATGCGTGTTGTTGTCTTTTGCCAAAACTATAACACCACTTGTATCTTTGTCTATGCGGTGAACAACACCAGGTCTTAGTGGAGCACCTATATCTGATAACTTTATTCCTCTAAAAAGTAAAGCACCAACCACACTTTTATGTTCGCTTCCAGCACCAGGGTGCACCACAACACCCGCAGGCTTATCTACAACAACTAAAAAATCATCTTCATATAATATTTTAATATCACAATCTGCAATTTTGAGGTTTGGTTTTTCAAACTCAATTGGCTCAAAAGAAATTTTTTCTTCGCCTTTAAGCTTATAATTTTTGCTTACAACCTTGCCATTTACGCATACTTTACCTTTTTCAATCCATTTTTGTATTTGATTTCTTGGTATATCCAAAATTTCTGCCAGATATGAATCAATGCGCTTTTGAGTACCTGTGTTAATAATTTGTTGCGTTTGTGGCATTTGTTAGCGTTTCATTAGTAGAGTTTGTGGCATTTGTAACATTCTGATTTAAATATAGCGCTTGAGCCCATGCAGGTAAATTAGAAGGTGGCTGCCAGTTTTCCACAGGTTTTCCAGCCAATGCATTTTGCATATAATTTAGCCATATAGGCAAAGCCATTGTAGCACCTACTGCAGTGGGTCCGCACGAGCGGTTATCATCATAACCTACCCAAACACCTGTTACTAGTTGTGGCGTAAAACCAATAAACCAGTTATCCCGCGATTCATTTGTTGTACCAGTTTTACCTGCAGCTGGCCTTCCAAGTGCTTGTGCAGCTACACCTGTACCTTCTTTTATTACATCTTGCATCATTTTTACAAGCACATAACCAACATCTTGAGGAAATACATTTTTTAATTCAGGTTTGTCTTCGTAAATTACATTTCCATTTTTATCAACAATTTTTGTTATGAATATTAATTTTGGCAAATACCCCATATTATCAAATGCGCAGTATGCTCTTGTTAGTTGTGCTAAAGTTGTAGAAAATGACCCCAAAGCAATAGTTAAGTTATCTGGTATATGTTCTGTTATACCTAGTTTTCTCGCATTGGCAATAACATTTTCAACGCCTACTTTTGAAAGCAAATTAATAGTAGCTACATTGACAGAATGTGCTAAAGCATATTGTAGTGTAACCTGACCATGAAATGTATGGGAATAGTTTTCTGGTCTCCAAATTTTGTTGCCTGTTTTAAACTCTATAGGCTCATCAGCAATAGTATCTGTGGGTTTCCAACCTTGTTCAAGTGCAGTTAGATAAACTATAGGCTTAAAAGCACTCCCAGGTTGTCTTTTTGCTTGAATTGCTCTATTATACTGGCTAATCTGGTAATCAAACCCACCCACTAAAGCCTTTACATAACCATTTTTTGGATCAATCGAAATCAAAGCAGACTCAAGACCATTGTATTTGCCGCCAGACAACCTTAGTATACCATTTCTTACTGCATTATATGCGTCGCGCTGCATATTCATATCAAGGGTGGTATAAACTTTCAATCCGCCTTTATTTACAACATCTTCCCCATACTTATTTAAAAGCCAAAGTCTTATATATTCTATAAAATAAGCAGCTTTTGGATTGTAGCCATAGCGTGTCATCTCGCTTTGGTGGGCCAAAACAATTTTTGAGTTTACTGCCTCTAAATATTGCTGTTTTGTTATAAAATGGTTTTCAAGCATGTTGTTTAAAACATAAATGGTGCGCTTTGCAGCTAATTCTGGATGGTAATATGGATTGTAGGCATTTGGAGCCTGAACAAGTCCAGCAAGCATAGCTGATTCTGCAATAGTTAAATCACTTGCGTGCTTATCAAAATAAATTTCACTTGCAGATTCTATACCGTATGCGCCATTTCCAAAATATACAGTATTAAGATATAAAGCTAGAATCTCATTTTTTGTTAAATGATTAGCAATTTTATAAGCTAATACCGCTTCTTTCAACTTCCTGTATATGGTTTTTGATGGTGTGAGGTAAAGATTTTTAACAAGCTGTTGGGTAATGGTACTTCCACCTTGTACAATACGCCCATGTATTATATCTTCAACCAAAGCCCTGCCAATAGCCCTAAAACTAATTGGGCCATGTTCGTAAAATCTGGCATCTTCTGCTGCAAGTATAGCTTTTTTCATATTATTGGAAATTTGATCAAAACTTACAACTTGCCTGCGCTGGGCGCCAAAAATAGCTATTTTTTTGCCTGAAGAGTCATAAACGGTAGTAGGTACAGGAAAAAAACTACCGCTCATAAGTGTTTGAAAGTCTTTATTTGTATCAATGTATAATGAAACTACAAAAGAAGTAAAAGCTATAAAAACCAGAAAGAAAATCAAAAAAACAATTAGTAATACTTTTTTCATTTTTTAACCTCTATATCAAAAGATAACAAACCTTTATTAGAGTTGACTTTTTTTGTTAAATCTTGCATACCATTAAGATTTTTATTCATAATTTGAATAATAAGTTTTGCAAACAAAGGATTTATATTGCTATCTTTGGTATTTTTATTTAGAAGTATAGATTTTGTCAGATAATCATCTGCTTGATTTTTATAGCCAAGAAATAAGTAACATAATGCCATTTTATAGTAATCTTGAGCATTATAATCGTTAATATTTGTAAAAGTCCTGATTGCTTTTTCTGGCTTATTTTCAATTAAGTATAAATCAGCCATAATTCTATTCAAATCAGGGTTAAAGTTTCTCAATACTTCAATAATATCTATCATATTAAAATTTTTCATATTTAAGTGTAATTTATCATCTAAATATTTTTTTTCAAGTTTTAAATAATCAAATCTTCCATCCGATATTGCTTTTAACAAAACAAAATCTTCTACACTGATATTTTTTGGTTCTTTAAGCTTATTAACCAAACTTAAAGCATAATCATTGCATACAAGTACGCTTTTTGGTTTGCTACCAAGACTTGATTGCTTTGTAAAAAATTGGTTTAAGTAATTTTTTGCTGTTTGCGTAGAGCCCTGAGTAAAATCTATCAAAGCCATATTAAAATACGGCAGAGGAAAATTGGGGTATCTATTTATTAACACGCTAAACATTTGTTTTGCTTTATCAAAATTATAGTTTTTTTCGTACATTAAAGCTAAATTATAGTACAATATGGGATTTGAGGGATTGCTTTGGTAAGCCTTTTGATAATAATTTAAAGCCTGTTGAAGATTATTTTCTTTAAAATATGCATAAGCTTTGTTTGCCTGATTTAAACTGTAACTCTCACCTATGGCACTAAGATAAGATTCTTTTGCCTCATTCATCAAACCAAAACTTAAATAGATATTACCAAGGTCAATATTTGAAGCAAGATTAGCGCTATAGTGGATAGGATCAATTGATTGCATAATAATCAGTGACTGTAAAGCACAAATAATCCTGCAATCTTTAAAATTAATTTGTTTCAAAAGTTCTTGTTTATCTGGAATTGGCACAATAGAAAAATTATTTAGTGCATTTTGTGTGTTTATATTGGATATAAGGTTGTACGCAGTTTGCATATTATTACTTTTTAAAGCAAGTAAATATGCAAAATAGGCCAGTTTAGGATCTTGTTTTTTATTTAAACTTTCTATTGCATAGTTAAGTGCATTTTCTAAATTGTTTTGTGCAAATTGTAAAAAAGCCATATTACGCTCAGCCACCCTGGAATCACCAACTTTCGAAAAATACTTTATAGCTTTTGGATAGTTATTTTCTTTTGCGTAAATATAGCCTAACATTTCATACAAGAGTTTGTCCTTATGACCTTTTCTTAACATTTGATTAATTTTATCCAACACATTTTTACTTTCTGTATCTTTTTGTGTTAAAAAATCATAGTAAACATCCATTATATCGACTTCGTGACTTTTCACATTGGCATTTTGAAGTTCTTTTAGCAAATTTTTAGCTTCATTTAAATGTTTGTTTTGCATGTAATAGCTAAAAAGGTACATGTATGAGTCTATATACTCATTTGGATTTGAAAAAGTAGAATGAAGGTAGTCATTGGCTTTTTTAATATATTCGTATGCCATTTGCTCGTTTTTTTGCATCTGATAGATTTTTGCAATGTTTATATAAGCTAAAAATAGATAGTTTTTTGATTTTTTAAATTCTTCTATTGCTTGTTTTAAGTTGCCTTTATTT
>NZ_JAGDWY010000076.1:4717-15630 GCF_023256235.1 Desulfurella sp. | reverse complement strand
TAAATTATTCATCATCGAAGTACTGGCAGTTGTATTGGCAATACTCTTTTCAACAGTCTATATTTATGACTACAATAACAACAATTTCAAGCCCATAAATAATGTGAGCTTGAATAAGTTTAGTGAATGGTATACTGATAGTAGGCTTAAAGTAATGATTTCAGACGGAATCTTGATTATATCATCTATGAACAATGTTTATGGAAGCTGGCCTATAATTAACACTAATTCAATTAATGTACCACTTCCATCTTCTTACAAATACCGATGGGATGGATTATTCAGAAAGGATCACCTGAGATTTTAATGCTAAAAGACCTGATGATTTACTATTCTATATCTTCTGCAGAAATTTAGTAATGGGGTTATCTTGCTTAATTTATCAATTCGGACGGATCAGGAATTTTATGTTAAGAGATGAAAATTTCTACACTAATATTTCACTTTCTTCCTAAAATAGTAGGATGTTATGTACATAAATAGAATAAGAAGTCCTACTCCAATAATATTAAAAGGTAAAAGGATGAAACCATTATAGTTACCATAAATCAGGTTAGAATCCCTAAAAGAAGAAATGTAAATGAAACCGGAGCCATAGAAATAATCACTCCTGAATAATTCGCCATTTATTTCTGCATTCTGAACATAGCTTACGGTAACATAATCAGAATCACTATAAGACACTACTATGTTATATTTTGAACTAAAATTATTGACATTTAATGAAAAATACAAATAAATGGATATTAAAATAACAATATTTGATAAAGCGATACTTTCTACTAAAAAATTCTTTTTGTAAAAAGCAAAAAAATATATTATAAAAATAGCAAATGATAACTCAATTAAAGGCAGTTTTTCAATATAGGCATTATCTGTAAATCTGATATAACCAAGTTTAGCCAAAATACTGCCACTTAACAATAAAAAACCAGCTACTAATAAAACATAATAAAATGGTTTCAAATTAGCATTAAAAATTGTATATGTAGCAAAATAAGCTATAGGAAATATTGCTGGCAAAAGGTAATAATTTGCTTTACCGCTTGACAATGAAAAAAATATAAATATTGCAAAAAACCATAGCAACATATAAAGGTTAAAATCATCTTTGTAAAGTTTTAGTTTAATCAGCTTATAGATTGCAAAAATAGAAAGCAACGACCATGGAAAATCACATCCAAGCAGTCTAATAACATAGAAATAAACAGGACCTTTAATAGTATCATTTGGATACATTTTACCCAAAAAACGCAAAACCTGATTATTTATAAAGTAATAGTAAAAAAAAGACGGAATTTTAATACTTACAATAACGAACCAGATAGACAATATCAAAAAAACAAAAAAACCAAACATTAAATGAAGATCTTTAAGTTTTATTTTTTTTATTGCTATAAATGGAGTTAAAATCAAAAAAGCTAAAACTAACGATACAAACCCTTTCGTAAAAATTGCCAAAGCTAAAAATATGTAGAATAATCTGTAGTATTTATTATTAAGCTTATAGCCCATATAAAAGCTAAACATCGCTAAACTAAAAAATAAAGTTAGCAACATATCAAACATAAGCATACTTATCGACGTATCAAAACAAATCTGGCTTACAATTACTACTGCTAAAGTAGATGCAAAAAAACTATTCAAAAATTTCTTTACAAAAAAATAGGAAAAAATAACTAATAAGACTCCTGCCAAAATTACTGGCAATCTTACAGAAAATTCTGATATACCAAATAATTTTAATGATAAAGTACTTAACCAGTACAATAGCGGAGGTTGCTCTAAATATACAAGTCCATCAAGGTGCGGAACTAAAAAATTTGAGGTTTTAAGCATATTTAATGCTATATTTGCATATAAGCCTTCATTGTCATCAGAAAGTGCTCTAAAAGAAAACAACACAATTAGCACTATATAGATTAAAGTTAAAGCAAAATATCTTTTTTTATCACTAAAATTAGTTTTAAACATAAAAAAAACTTTAAAAAATTACAATTTTTTTTATAATATCACATTCTATCTGTCAAGAAAATTTTAAAAAAATTTCAAATTATTAATAATCTTACTTGCTAAAAAGGAGTTTTTTTAATATAATTTTTTGAATGAATTTTGGTGATATTTCTGAAATAAAACTCCAGATTGACTCAATAAACTTAAAAAATTTACAAGAACTGCTTAAAATAGGCGAGGTCGTTAATGCCAAAGTGCTTAATGTAGAAAATAGCCAGACTACTGTAAATATTAAAGGTAATAATATAAAAGCTTTCTCAAACCTAAACCTGGAAAAAGATAGCACTCTTAAATTGCTTGTAACTAAACTGGAGCCTTTTGTTGAGCTAAAAATTTTAAACATTGACTCAAAAGAAAACTTAAATTTAAAGACAATGGACAATTTAGTTAACAAAGTAATTTTAGATAATGTTGCAAAATCTACACTTGAAAATGTTGATGAAAAAACATTTGGCAATTACATCAAAACATCGTTTGAAACCATTTCAAATGCTTTATTAAACAATAATATACACATAAATGAAAATGTATTTATTGCAATAGCTTATTATATTGAAACTAAAAAATTCAACCTTTACGTAAAATCTAGAAAAAAACTTACAAAACAAAAAAAACTAAGGCAAACACTGACAATTTTCAGTGAAACACCCATCGGGTTAATAAAAATAGATATAACAAAAATGGAGTTTATGTGGGCAAACTTATGTGTTTATGATAAAAGCTCGTATGAATTGCTTTATTCTTGCAAAAAAGAGCTTGAAGATTATGTTAAAATACCTATAAAAATCATATTAAAACAAGACAAACCATCAATTGAAACACTTAAAACCATAAGTTATGTAGATATTATCATATAGTGCCGGATAACAACTTTTTGTAAATATTGTAGAGATTTTCAATGTAGACTTCTATGTCAAATTGCCTGGCAACACTTCTTGTATTGCCTGACAGTTTTTCGTAAAGAGTAGGATTTGATATAATATTTTTTATATTATTGTAAATACTTTCAACATCAGTATCGCAAATCAGTGTGCAATCTTTTGTAACTTCAATGCTTGGTACATTTTTTGAAACAATTGAAGGCAAACCTGTAGCAATTGCCTCTATGTGTGAATTTCCAAAACCTTCGTAAATTGATGGTAAAACAAACAAATCTGCTTTATACAGGTAAATTGATACATCTTTTTGGTAACCAGCAAAAAATACATTTATATTTAAAGATTTTGCGAGATTTTCTAAATTAGCTTTATCTTTTCCATCACCTACAATAGTTAGCGTGGTGTTACTATATTCTTTATGAATTCTGGCAAAAGCTCTAATTAAATTATCTAAGTTTTTTTGTGGCATAAGCCTTGCTGTCGTTACAATATTAAAGTGGTTTTTTGGGTATGTCCTTTTAATCCATTTGAAATTATTTAGATTTATGGCATTATATAAAACAATATGCTTTCTTTTAAATATATTGTGAAATTTTTCAACCATATCGTACACTGCTTTTGATACGGATATATAAAGATTGGTCCTGAAAGATAGCCATCTATTAATCAGTCTTCTATGAAGGTGTCCTTCTATTTTTGTGTTGTGGATATGTGTTATAATTGGTGTTTTAGAGCCAATCAAAGCCAATTTAGAAAAATAATCAGCACTAAAGTTCATTGTGTGAACTATATCCGGTTTTAATTGATTAAAAACTTTTTTTACCTTTTTTAAAGTAGATAATTTGTAAACTTTTAAATCTTTCGTGGAATTACATATATTTAAAACATCAATTTTTGCATCATAAAACTCACCAAGTTTTTCACCAATACCAGCAATATTTATAATTTTCAATTCCAAATCATTATAACTTTTTGAGTAAAGTGCTATATCATAAACCAGATTTTCTATACCACCATAAGGAATTGAGCCTAAAACAATAGCAACCTTCAACTTAATTTTTCCAAAAACTGCTTTATTCTATAAATGGATTCATCAATACCCATAATCTCTATCATGTCAAATAGGGCAGGTCCTGCACTTTTTCCACTTAGAGCTATCCTTATTCCTTGAGCTACATTAACTACTTTTTCATTGTATTTTGATGCCAGATCGTTTATTAGAGCTTGAAAATTATCATGCGTAAATTCAATGTTTTTGATTTTGTCAATAAAGTCAAGTAAAATCTGCTTTGTGTTTTGGTTGGTGTACTTTTTGATACCTTTTTCTTCATAAAAAATCGGTCTTGTGCAAAAAAACTCAATTGATTGTGCAAGCTCAACTAAAGTTTCAACACGAGGTTTCATAACTTCAATTGCTTTTTCTAAATACTTTTTTTCATGCGACTTACAGTTCTGACTAAGAAAATCATACGATAAATTCAGTAATTCTTCTGCTTGAGTGTTTCTTATATAGTAACCATTTAGCCATAAAAGCTTTTTTTGATCAAAAACAGCTGGTGATTTATTAAGCCCTTCTAAGTCAAATAACTCAAGTAGTTTTTGCATACTAAAGATTTCTTCATCACCAGATGACCATCCAAGACGAGCCAGATAATTAAGTAAACTTTGTGGCAAAAAACCCATTTGTTTATACTCTAGCACGCTTTGAGCGCCATGTCTTTTTGAAAGTCTTTTTTTATCTGGTCCTAAAATCATCGGTATGTGTGCAAATTGAGGAACTTTAGCACTTAAAACTTCATATATATACAATTGCTTGGCTGTATTTGTTATGTGGTCGTCTCCTCTTATAACATGAGTGATTTTCATATCTATATCATCTACTACATTTGTAAAATTATACATAAAACTGCCATCAGAACGCTGTAGTATAAAATCGTCAAATTCTTTGTAAGAAAACTTAAGCTCTCCATGCACACTATCAACAAAACTCACATCTTTTTGTGGCAAATTTATTCTTACAACATAAGGTTTATTTAAATCTTCTTTAATATTTTTGCAAAATCCATCATAGTGCGGGTTTTCACCTTTTTCCATCTGTGTTTTTTTTAGTTCTTCAAGTCTTTCTTTTGTACAATAACACTTGTAGGCTGTGCCATTTTTTAGCATACTGTCTATATATGATTGGTAAATATGGGTTCTCTGGCTTTGGTAGTATATTTCATCCCAATTTAGACCACACCACTTTAAAGCTTCGAGAATTGATTCAGTATATACCTGACTTGAGCGCTCAAGATCTGTATCTTCTATTCTCAAAACAAATGCACCATCGTGCTTTTTGGCGTATAAATAATTGTAAAGCGCTGTCCTTAAACCACCAATATGCAAATGTCCAGTAGGCGAGGGGGCAAATCTAAGCCTTACCATTTATCTTTGCTCCTTTGTCTGGTTTGAAGTTTGTTTTTCATTTGGGTAAATTGTTACATCAACGCGCTCATTTTTTGTGCCTTGCGCTACCGCGTATTTCCTATCAAGATAATAAACAATCATATTAGATTTTATGACATTTTTGCCACTTTTAACGTATGCATTGCCAATTAATGTAACTTTTTGGTCTTTAAGTTCATAAATTCCTTCGTCTGCTTTGGCCACTTTACCTGGTTGTGTTATAACTACATTGCCAATACATACAATCTTTGACACATCGCCAGTATTTTTGTCTTTATAAACATCCATCTTGTCTGCATAAAGCGTTGCATCTTTTCTTTTAGCCACAACATTGCCAATAAATGTATACAAACCAATATTTTCCTGGGCTATTAGCTTATCAGCCGTTATGTTTATTGGTACCTTTTCTTTTTTAGCGTTTTCAATAGAATTTTGTGCAAATGATAAACTTGTGAAAATAAAAAAACCAATAATAAAAATTAATATTTTTTTCATTTTAAATTTTCCATAATCTTTTTTCTTATTTGCTCAAGTGCTTTTTTTCTATGAGAAATCTTATTTTTAATATCGCTTCCAAGTTCTGCTAATGTTTGATTAAATCCAGAAGGTATAAAAATTGGATCGTAGCCAAAACCATTTTCGCCTTTTGGTTCGAATGCAATAGTACCTTCAAGTATACCTTCTGCACTAATTGTTTTTTTATTAACAATTGCTACCATACAGCAAACAAAGCGTGCTTTCCTGTTTGCATGATGTTTTAGCTCTTCAAGAAGTTTTTGATTGTTTTGATAATCATTTCCACCAGAGTAGCGTGCAGAGTATATGCCAGGCAAACCTAATAATGCCTGCACCTCAATACCAGAATCATCAGCTAGCACAATCTCACCTAAATGCTCAATACTTTTTGCTTTTATTAAAGCATTTTCACAAAATGTGTGTCCTGTTTCTTCTGGAGCTAAATAATCTTTTGACATTCCAACAACATTAAAATCGTTAAAAATTTCTTTTATTTCTTTTAATTTATGTTCATTTGATGTTGCAACGATTATTTTAGGTGCTAAAGGCATTTGCCCAGTCCTTCATAAATTTTTTTATACCAACATCTGTTAAAGGATGTCCAAACATCAACTCAAGAACTTCTGGTGGTATTGTTGCAATATCTGCTCCAATTTCAGCTGCTTCAACTACATGTTTTGGACTTCGCACGCTTGCAACTATGATTTCAGTTTTAAAATTGTAATTATCAAAAATAGTTTTTATTTGCTCAACTAACTCAATGCCTTCAAAAGAGATATCATCAAGTCTTCCGATAAAAGGACTTACATAGCTTGCACCTGATTTAGCAGCAATTAATGCTTGGGATGCACTAAAAATCAAAGTCATATTAACTTTAATGTTTTCTTTGCTTAAAATTTGTGTTGCTTTGATACCTTCTTTAGTAAATGGTATTTTGACAACTACATTTTTAGCTAACTTAGAAAACTCTCTTGCTTCTTTAATCATTTCAATAGAACTGGAACCTATGGCTTCCACACTAACCGGACCATTTACAATTTTTAAAATTTCTTTAATTGTTGGTAAAAATTCTTTACCTTCTTTTGCAATCAAAGATGGGTTTGTGGTAACACCGTCTACTAATCCTAAACTTGTAAAATAAACAATTTTGTCTAAATTTGCTGTGTCCAAAAAAAATTTCATTTTTTACCTCCCTACCTTATCTTCATACTGTTTTTTACACTTTTTAGAGCAAAAAAACAAATTTTTGTAACGAATTGCTTTCTTTTTTGAAAAGTATATGCCACAATTCTCACATTTCACCAGTTCATCCAGTTGGAGATCATTGGTGTTTTGCTTTATTTTTCTTTTTTTTCTTATAACATAGTAAATATAAATGACAAATAAAATAAGCAAAAATAATTTAAGCATTTCTTATTAGCACCTTTTTAATATTCTTATTATCTCGAGATTTAATTTCAAATACAAAATTATTATGAATAATCTTTTCACCTTTTTGAGGAATGTAGCCAAACTTGTAAAGCAAAAAACCACCTAGTGTTTCATACTCGGGCACTTTCTCAATATTTAAAGCCAAAACTTCATTGATCTTTTCAATTTCAATGTCCGCATCAACTAAAAATCCACCTTTTGTATTTATAATTTTGTGTTCTGCTACATCGTATTCATCTTCTATTTCTCCAAAAATTTCTTCCAGACAATCTTCAATGGTTATAATACCACTGCAGCTACCATACTCATCAACTATAACCACCATTCTCAAACCATCTCTTTTCATTTTTAAAAATATGTTTTCAACAAGCGTATGTTCGGGAAAATACACTGGTTCTTGTGCATATTTTTTAAGTGGTTCATCTGGCTTTGCATCAATTAAATCATATATATTTACAATACCGACAATATTATCAACCCTTTCTCTAAATATTGGTATTCTCGTATAATCATTATCTTTGTTAGCAAAAGCTAGATCACTTATTGTTTGATTTTCTTCAAGCATAAAAACTTTTTTTAAAGGAATCATTATTTCTTGTGCTTTTTTTTCTTTAAATGATACAATTTGATCAATCATATGGGCTTCTAAATCAGAAATATTTCGTTTAAAATATTTGCTTTTTACAATCATTTTAATTTCATCTCGTGTAGGTGTGCTTTGCTTTGATTTATCAGAAAAACTTTTTTGCAAAATATTTGATAGATAAAACATCAAAGTAATAATTGGATAAAAAATTAAATTAAAAATATATACCACAAGAATAGTTTTTCTTGTTAAAAAAATAGGGTAATTGCGGTATAGTATCTTTGGTAGAATCTGACCAAAGATAACCGCCACTGGCCATAAAAAAATTATAGCAACAAATGAGTTATTGAAAATTTTTTCACTAAGGTAAGCTCCGATATAAGAAGATACTACAAGACTGACATTAGTGCCCACGAGTGCAGCAGATAGTAATTTTTGTGGATTTTTTGTGTAATTTAATATTATTGAAGAAATTTTTGATTTTGAGTCTATATGTTCTGGGTTTAGGGATAAAATTCCGATTTCTGCTCCATCAAATATAGCTTCAAGCAAAGTAAGTACAATAATGCAAACTAAAAAAAAGGAAATCATTAACTAATTAAACCATTTACAATTATATTTACTGCTTCTTCTTCATCCAAACCTTTTGACATCAAAATATCAAGCTGGTCTTGCCTAATGCGTCCAACACTTGCTTCGTGCGTCAATTCAGATTTTTCATTTACTACTTTTAAAATAGGCACTGTTGATACAAGAACATTAGAGCCTTTTACAACCTCATTGCATTCAATGTGGCCTTTAGAATAAGCACCGTTGCCGTAAGCTTCATTTATTACATTTGCTTCAGTGGAATCCGTTGCAAATATGGATGATTTTGCAATACCTGATGAGTACTGTCCATTTAATCTTAAAATCTCCTGGATATCTATTTTATCATCTTTTTTGCCATAAATTTTGCTTTCTAAATCAGCTTTGGCATAATCATCCAAGTCGAAATCCATAACCACGTTAATCCTGCCAATGCGGGTTTTTGTAGCATAAAATTTGCTTTGAAAAAATGCATTTTTATCCAGCTTTGCATATGTTATAGTCTCTACAAATATTCCTCCATTTTCATCATGAAAATGTTCATCTTCGTAAGTAACAAATGAGTTTTTGCCAATATACATTTGTGAGATCATTTTATGATGCAGCTTTTCAATTTTTGTTAATATGCAATGCGACTTAAACTTAACTTTAACATTGGAGCCAATATTGTAGTTAAACTGCAACAACTGTTCGCCTTTTTTTTCCAAAAAACCTGTGCATAAATGAACAGGTATGGGAATTACTGTGTTATCTTGTATATCAACATCAATTATTACGACACCATCGCCACGTGTTTTAGATTTTACATCTATTCCTTTAAGCGTATTTAAGCCAACAACTTTATTTCCACTAACAATTATAGATGCTACACCTTTGTTTTTTAAAGAATTATCGTTTGTATTTTTCTCATATAACTCAACTAACTGATTGAATTCATCTTCATATGCTTTTACTATATCAATCATATTAGGTTCTCCTTTGGTGCATTGACATTATCACATAGATCACATGTACTTCTATAATAATCAATAATATCGCTACATACACCACTTTTTAAAACTTTACCATCACAAATTAGATAAGAATAATCACTGTGAGTTGCAATCTCTTCTCTGTGAGTTATAACTATAACACCTGTGCCATTATCTTTCAAATACTTCATAATATCAACTATCATATCAAGGCTCATTAAATCTATACCAGAATCTGGTTCGTCCATAATTAAAAACTTTGGTTTTAACAAAATGCAGCTAGCAATTTCAACCCGTTTTCTCTCGCCTCCAGATAGCTTTTTATCTACATAACGACTCAGATAAACATCTGGATTCAATCTTACTAGGTTTAATGCATCTTTTATAATATCGAGTTTTATTTTTCCGCCCAGACTCAAATAATCTTTTACAGTTAAACCTTCAAATCTGGCAGGTTCCTGCCACAGCAAACTTATACCTAATCTGGCTCGCTCAGTAATACTGAAATCTGTTATATCTTTATCATCTAAATAAATTTTGCCATCATTTGGCTTATAATCCGACAAACCCATTATAATATAAGCAAGTGTAGATTTTCCTACACCGTTGCTTCCTATAATAGATGTAATCTTATTATCTTCAAAATTTATAGTGACACCCTTTATTATTTCTTTCGAATTGCGAGAATATTTGATATTTTCTAATCTAAGCATAATACCTCCTGATTTTAATTGTATCCTAAACCAACTCCATGTCAAGTTTCTTTAATCTTTCAATCTCGTTTCTATACTCAATTGCCTTTTCAAATTCCATTTTTTGGGATGCTTCTTTCATCTGTCTGTAAAGCTTGCTGATAATTTTTGGTATATCTTTCTTTTTTACATTGTCAATTTGAGGATTTTCTAAATAATCTAAATCACACATCTCTAAAACTTTGCTATTTTTATTTTTTATTATTGTGGTTGGGGTTATATTATTTTTAATATTATAGTCTTCTTGAATCTTTCTTCTCCTTAGAGTTTCATTAATTGCTTCCTGCATAGATTTTGTAATATTGTTAGCATAAAAAATTACTTTGGATGTAGCGTTTCTGGCTGCTCTTCCTGCTGTTTGTATAAGACTTGTTTTGCTTCTTAAAAAACCTTCTTTATCAGCATCTAATATTGCCACTAAATTCACTTCCGGAATATCAAGGCCTTCTCTTAGCAAGTTAACACCTACCAAACAATCAAATTTATTGTTTCTTAAATCCCATATAATTTTGGCGCGCTCAATTGCATCGATTTCTGAATGCATATATTTTACCCTAAGACCTAAATTATTGTAATATTCGCTAACATCTTCTGCCATTTTTTTTGTAAGAGTAGTAACCAGCACTTTGTATCCTGCTTTTGTACTATTTTTAATTTCAGAAAATAAATCGTCTATGGCGTTATCCATTGGTTTTACAACAATTTCCGGATCCATAAGACCGGTTGGACGTAT
>NZ_JAGDWY010000076.1:0-4707 GCF_023256235.1 Desulfurella sp. | reverse complement strand
GGACGTATGATTTGCTCTATAATGTATGGTCTTGAAAGCTCAAGCTCAAAATCAGAAGGTGTTGCAGAAACAAATATTACCTGATCTATCTTTTGCATGAACTCATCAAATTTAAGCGGTCTGTTATCCAAAGCACTCGGCAATCTAAATCCATATTCAACAAGCGTTTTTTTTCTGGAATAATCACCTTCATACATACCTTTTATTTGAGGTATTGTAACATGGGATTCATCTATTATGAGCAAAAAATCTTTATTAAAATAGTCTATTAATGATATAGGGGGTTCACCTGGCAGTCTACTTGAAAAATGAATAGAGTAGTTTTCAATCCCACTGCATGTACCTGTTTGTTCAATCATCTCAAGATCAAAATTAACCCTTTCTTCTATACGCTGGGCTTCCAAAAGTTTATTTTGAGATTTAAAGTACTGAATGCGCTCTCTTAGCTCTTCCCTGATTCTGTGAATGGCTATATCTCTTTTTTGCTTTGTTGATACATAATGGCTAGCTGGAAAAATTACTGCAGAATCTTTTTTTTCAATTAGCTTGGCTGTAAGTGGGTCAAAAATTGATATTTTTTCAATTGTATCATCAAAAAATTCAACCCTCAAAGCCATATTTTTAAAATATGAAAGATACACGTCAACAATATCGCCCCTTACACGAAAATTACCTCTTATAAAATCAATATCATTTCTCTTATATAAAAGTTCGACTAAAATCTCCAAAAATTTTCTTATGTTCAGTTTATCTCCTACATTAATTTTAAAAGACATACCTTCATAGTCTTCTTTTTCGCCTATACCGTAAATACAGGAAACACTTGCAACAACAATAACATCTTTTCTTGTAAGTAGGCTCATTGTAGCTTTTTGCCTTAGTCTATCTATTTCGTCATTTATGGATGAGTCTTTTGCAATGTATGTGTCTGTTCTTGGTACATATGCTTCTGGCTGATAATAATCGTAATAGCTAATAAAGTATTCAACTGCATTTTCTGGAAAAAAATTTGCAAACTCAGTATAAAGTTGACTTGCAAGAGTTTTATTGTGTGAAATAACAAGCACAGGTTTATCTATATTTTTAATTACATTTGCTATCGTGAAAGTTTTACCACTTCCCGTTACGCCAATTAATGTTTGAAATTTAATACCTTTTTTTATATTTTCGCTTAAATTTTTTATTGCGTGTGGCTGATCGCCTGTGGGTTTATAGTCTGAGTAAAGCTTATATATCATTTTGCAACCTCTTAATTAATTGGGTTGAAGATGCGATTTTATCTAAAAACAATACACCATCCAAATGGTCTATCTCATGTTGAATAACAACTGCTTCAAACCTTTTTGCCTCCAGAATCTGTTTTTTACCATTTAAATCAATATATTCCAGGGTTATTTTTTTTGGCCTTGCAACATAGCCCAAATAATCTGGCACACTAAGGCAACCTTCTTTTGTAACTATTTCGTCTGAGCTTTTTTCTAAAATAACAGGATTAATCATAATAAGCCTGCCATGATTTTTATTTTTTGTCTTAGACACATCAACAGCAACAATTCTTACCAAATGGCCAATTTGAACAGCAGCAATGCCTACACAATGATTATAAAAGTCAAGTACAAATGTTAATTTATCAATTACAGATAACACACTACTATCAATTGATTCTATACGGACAGATTGTTTTTTTAAAAGTTTATCTGGAAACTTTACGATTTCTATCATTCATATATTGTAAGACTCAACAGGTCTGATTGAAAAGTCAACACCCATTTCTTTTGCAATCTCATCTAAAATCTCGTTTACTTTGCCTATATTTACTTTTGGTGGCACTTCAACTTCCAAGATCATTATGTATATATCTTTTTTTGCGCCTGAAACCCTTGTTTTTAAATCAACAATATTTATATCTAAATAACTTAAAGCCGTAGTTGTTTTATAAACAATACCTTTTTTATCGCTGCCGTATATTGATATCATATAATGCTTGGCTTGTTGCTTTTGTTCATCTAAAACTTCGATTTTTCGAACAGATATACTTAGTTGTAAGTCTTTTCTTGCTTTTGCAAAAGCTTTTTTAAGGTCAATCAAACCCACTTCTTTATCTGTTGACACAATGAGTATCATGGAAAATTGGTCTCTCAAAAGCGTTGACGAAGAATCCTCTATATTAAAATCCCACTCGTATAAAACCTTTGCGACACTGCTGACAATGCCTGGTTTATCTTTACCAATAACTGTTAAAGCGTAATAATGCTTCATGTTAAATAATTATAAGTATTTTTTTACAAAAAACAAATTAAACTTTTCCATACCTAAAGGATATAACTATAGCACTCATAATGAATAAAATGCCAATAAATTGCCACAAATCAATTGTTTGCTGAAAAAAAATATAGGCCAGCACTGTAGAGCCAATAATTTCACCTAAAGTTGTAATTGCTACAGCAGTTGCTTTTAAATACTTCAATGCCCAGTTAAATGCCGTATGTCCAATAAGCTGTGGCACGATTGCAAGTAAAAAAATAAAAGAAAAATCTCTACTTGAGTAATTTATGATATCCTCATTTGCAAATATAGCCAATATAGTTATAAAAATTGCAGCAAAAGTATATACTAAAGTAACGTATCTGTTTGTATCCATATTTTTTCTTAGTTTGGAGCCAATAATAAAGTAAAAACTTACGCTAAAAGCACCAATAATTGCCAAAATATCTCCAAATAAAGCTGTTTTGTCAATTTTTTCACTTAAAAGATTGCCATCGCTTGCTGTTATAATAACTGTACCAACAAAAGATGCGATTAATGCAATTACTACCTTTGGCGAAATTTTTTCTTTCATTAGAATTAAAGACAATACTACAACAAAAAATGGGTTTGTACTAACAAGCACAACAGAACTTGCAATAGACGTATATTTCAATGAAGCAATCCAAAAATAAAAATGCATAGCCAAAAATACACCGCTTGCAAAACCCAATAAAAGTTCTTTTCTAGATAAAGGAAATAATTTATTCTTGTTTATAAAATTCATTAAAAGCAATATAAAAGCTGCAATATCAAGTCTGTACATTGATAAAACAATACTTGGGACATTTGCACATTCTTTTATAAAAATAGATGCAAAACTTACGCCTATTATACCAATTAAACTTGCTAAAACTATTTTATTCTTATTCAAAACTATGCTCTGTCCTTGCTATGATTTCATTTTGCAACTGTTCGTTTAAATGGCAAAAATAATCACTGTATCCTGCTACTCTTACTATCAAATCAGAGTAATCTTGAGGTTTTTTTTGAGCTTGCCGTAGAGTATGCGCATCAACAACATTAAATTGCACATGATGACCATCTAGCTTAAAGTAGGCTCTAATTAAACTAACTAATGAATCTGTACCTTTTTTGTCTTTCAACAAATCTGGTGTAAATTTCATATTAAGAAGTGTTCCGCCAGTTTTTATATGATCCATCTTTGATGCAGATTTTATAACAGCAGTTGGTCCTTTTCTATCTGCACCCTGCACTGGCGATATACCTTCAGAAATCGGCTCATATGCTAGTCTACCATCAGGTGTTGCAAGCATTTTTGATCCAAAATAAACATGTACAGTTGTGGGAAGCATATTTATTCTAAATGTCCCGCCTTTGTATGTTGTTTTACCATCAATATTATTAAAAAATTCTTCAAATACTTCCTGCATAATGTTATCTGCATAATTATCATCATTTCCATATTTTGGCACTTTATTAAGCATAATTTGTCTTTGAACTTCAAAGCCTTCAAAATTGGATTTTAGCATTGAAAGTAAATCTTGTGGTCTTATTGTTTTTTTCTCAAATACAAGATACTTTATACTTGAAAGACTATCTGTAATTGTACCAATGCCCGTACCCTGTATATAGCAGGTATTGTACCTTGCGCCGCCCGCATTAAAGTCTTTGCCGTTTTTTACGCAATCATCAATTAAAATTGATAAAAACGGGGCAGGGCAGTATTTTGCATATATCTGCTCAATAACAAGGTTACCTTTAATTTTCACATCTGTAAAGTATTTTAGTTGTTTTTTAAAAGCATCAAATAATTCATTGAATGTTTCAAAATCTTTAAAATCACCTGTTTTTAAACCTATTTGTTTGTTTGTTAAGGGATCCATACCGTTATTTAATGTAATTTCCAAAACCTTTGGAAGACTAAAATAACCTGTTAAAGTATAACTTTCTTTTCCAAAAGCACCTGCTTCCACACAACCGCTTGTACCACCAAGCCTTGCATCTTCTATGGATTTACCTTGCCTTAGCAATTCTTGAACAACAGCATCGGCATTAAAAATAGCAGGTTGCCCAAAACCTGTTTTTATTATGTCTATGGCCCTTTTGATAAATTCATCTGGCGTTTTTTTGCTTACATGGATTGATGGATTTGGTTGTACAAGTCGCATTTCTTCAATTACATCCAGTATTAAATAAGACAACTCATTAACGCTGGGGTCGCCTTTTTCATCCAATCCACCTAAATTTATTTGAGCAAAATCAGTGTATGTTGCACTTTCCTGTGCTGTTACTCCAACTTTTGCTACAGCCGGATGATTATAGAATTTTATCCATAAACACTCTAACAATTCTTTTGCTTTTTCTTTTGTTAGATTACCATTTTCTATATCTTTTTTATAAAATGGTGTTTTTATAAAAAGTGCCGAGATTTCAAGACCA
>NZ_JAGDWY010000075.1:31136-31450 GCF_023256235.1 Desulfurella sp. | reverse complement strand
TACACCGTGAAACAAAAATTCCAACAGAAAAGGATATTGGTAAATTGTATTGGTGGTTAGATAAATTACATTATGAAAAATGTGTAAGCGAAGCTACACTTGAAGAAATAAAAAAAATGCAAGATCAAAAAAATAGAAATGCCTTTCTTATTAAAATGGAAAGTTATACAAAATTAAACACGATCGCACCACTTAAGGATGAAGTAAAGACAATTTCAAAACTTTTTGATATAAATGACAATGATAAGGTCGATACTATATTAGTAAATGAACTATTTTCTGGAAGGGTTGACTTTTTAATAACTGAAGACAGA
>NZ_JAGDWY010000075.1:28053-31126 GCF_023256235.1 Desulfurella sp. | reverse complement strand
AAAAATTCATCATAAATGTGAAAAATTGGGAATTGACGATAAAGTATTTACTATAGAAGAATTTCTAGAGAAAGTAATTTCTGAAAATCCTGACTTATTGGATTATAAAGTACCTATACTCAAGAAAGAATACTTTGGAAATGTAAATATTAATGATGAATTTTTTGATAGCTTTAAAGAAGACTATATCGGTTATGAAAAATGGTTTAATAAAAAAGCAAATGAAGTTGCTTATGTAGCCGAATCTGATGAAAAAATTTTAGCATTTCTTTATATTAAAAAAGAAGATGAATCTGAGCCTTATGGGGATATAGATCCAATTTTTAAACCAAAAAAGAGATTGAAAATCGGTACTATGAAAGTTCAATTAAATGGTTTCAGACTTGGTGAAAGACTTCTTAAGGTTGTATTTGATAATGCCTTGTTGTTCAATGTCGAGGAAATATATGTCACAATTTTTCCTAAGAGAGAAGATCAACTTCGTTTAATTAAGCTTTTAGAAGATTTTGGATTTTATAAATATGGAATTAAAAAATCATCATCCGGTGAAGAAGAAGTTTATGTAAGGGACTTTTCTCATATCGCCTCTCTAAACGATCCAAAAAAAACTTATCCTTTTATGAGTCAAAGAGCAAGAAAATTTATTGTACCAATATATCCTGAATATCATACTTCTCTTTTTCCAGATTCTATTCTTAAAACAGAATCACCTCGGGATTTCGTGGAACAAGAACCATTCAGAAATGCCATATCTAAAGTCTATATATCCAGGTCTATTAAACGTGATTTGAAAGCTGGAGACATTATCATATTTTATAGAACATCTCGAGAAGGGTCTGCAATCTATCATTCTGTAATTACTACGCTTGGAATTGTAGAGAATATTCATTCTAATATAAAAGACTTCGATCAATTTGTAAGTCTTTGTGGTAAAAGGAGCGTGTTTTCCACACAAGAGCTAAGGCAACAATGGGATTCTAAACCAAATAACAGACCTTTTATTGTAAATTTTCTTTATGCATATTCATTTCCAAAAAGACTAAATTTAAAGAGACTTATAGAGCTAGGTATTATTAAAGACTCTGAATCTGCACCTAGAGGGTTTACAGAGATAGAAAATGATTTATTTAAGTTAATATTGAAGGAAACTGAGAGCAATGAAAATATTATTGTCAATTAAACCTGAATATTCAAAAAAGATATTTTCTGGAGAAAAAAAATATGAATTTAGAAAGCAAAAACCTAAACACATACCTGAGTTAGTTATTGTTTATGAATCAGACCCTGTACAAAAAATCGTGGGATGTTTTAGTGTTAAAAGGATAATTTCAGGTTCTCCAAAAGATATATGGGAAAGATGCAAAGAGTCAGGAGGAATAAGAGAAGAAGATTTTTTTAATTATTGTGGGAACAAAGAGATAATCTATGCCTTTGAGATTGATAAGGCACAACGTTTTGACTCTCCTATTGAATTATTAAACTTAGGTTTTAAAATTTATCCACCTCAGAACTTTACCTATCTTAATTCTTCTTTATTCTCAAAAAATATAGCGTTGCTATTTGCTAAAGCTATGTATTTTGCGTTATGCCCATAAGCAATTATATCTATATCAAAACCCGAAGTATATTCTCCAATTTTTTTATGTAAACTTTCTGTGTGTATACCAAGCTCCAATACATCGCCAAGTATTGCAAGCTTTTTGCCTTTTTTTGTATTAAGCTCATCGATTGCAAATTTAATTGATTCAAAACTGGCGTTGTAACAATCTAAAATGAAATATGTGTGCCCAAGTTTTTCAAGTTGCATTCTATAATCTGGCAAAATTATATTATTTAATGCCTCTTGAAAATAATTTTCATCCAATAGTTTTTGGGACCCAAGAAATGCTGCAGCTGCAAGTATATTTGAAATATTTAACCAAAATGGTGCCTTAACTTGAAATTTTTTACCAAACGCATTTAGATAAAGCTTATTGAAGTATTCTTCTTTATTATAATCAATTAAATATACGCAAGCGTTAGAATCAATTTTTGAATAGTTTATTTGAAATTTAGTAAAGTTATTTTTTTGTATTGGATTGTCTAAATTGTATATTACGTTTTTTTTATCTTCAAGAAAATTTACAATTGATGACTTTTCTTCAAAGATCGCCTCTATTGAGCCAAAGTTTCCAATATGAGAAGTTCCAATTTCTGTAAAAATAACAAAATCTGGTTTTAAAAAACTTGCGATTTCAGCAATTTCGCCTTTATGATTTGTGCCTATTTCTACTATACCAAATGTAGAAGAACTTGAGGCTCTAAGTAATGTTTTACAAACCCCTATCCAATTATTTTCATTTTTTTGCGTATAAAAAAAATTTATTTTTGACACATTAAAATATGATTTTAATAATTCTTTTGTACTTGTTTTTCCAACAGAACCCACAATAGCAATAACTTTAGTTTTGCTTTTTATTTTATTAAAACTCGCCAGATCTTTTAGAGCTTTTTTTGAGTCCAAAACTTTTAAATATGGTTTATCTATGCTTTTTTCACAGATGCACAAGCTACAACCTTTATTAAAAGCTTCATTTATAAAGTCATGACCATCTTTAAACTCACCTTTAAATGCCAGAAAAATATCGTCTTTTTCAATTGCCCTGGAGTCTATAGATATATTTTTAAAGTTAACTTTTTTTGGCTTTAAAATTTCAATCGGTTTTAATTGTTCAATAATTTCATTTAGATTCCACATTCCAAAAATCTCTTACAACCTCTCTATCGTCAAAATGATATTTTTTATCTCCTATAATCTGGTAATCTTCATGTCCTTTACCCAAAATTGCCACGCAATCACCTTCGCTGGTACTCTCAAGCCCTTTAATAATAGCTAATTTTCTATCTTTTTCAATTATAATTTTTTTGCTTTTATCTATACCCTCTAAAATGTCATTTATAATAGAATCTGGGTTTTCTGTTCGTGGATTATCATTTGTTATTATAATTATATCAGCTATACTACTTGCTACTTTACCCATTTTGGGCCTTTTAGTTTTATCTCTATCTCCTCCTGCACCAAATACCACTATTA
>NZ_JAGDWY010000075.1:0-28043 GCF_023256235.1 Desulfurella sp. | reverse complement strand
AGTTTACCTTTTGTAATAGTTTTTAGCGTTTGCAATACATTTTTTATAGCATCATCTGTGTGTGCATAATCTACAACAGCAGCTTTACCATTTTTTATAAACTTTTCAAGCCTTCCGGGCACATTTTTAAAATTGTAAAGTGCTTGAAGTACTTGCGTTTTTGGTTTGCCAAAAAAAACACTGCAGCCAACTGCTGCCATGATGTTGTATATGTTATATATGCCAATCAAGTTTGATTGTATTTCATAGACATCACCAAAAACATTGAGTTTTAGATAAATCCCGTTTATATCAAATTCATAGTATAGAGGATAAATGTCAGAGTCTTTAAAACCGTAAGATATTGTGAAGCCTTTTTTAAATAGTGTTTTCCCCAAATCATCATCAACATTTACCACCCTAAAATCATTTTCTTTAAAAAAAGCAGCTTTTGCTTTTGCATAATTTTCCATAGTTTGATAAAAATCTAGGTGATCTTGACTTAAATTAGTAAAAACCTTTAGTTTAAAATCTATGCCTTCTATGCGATCAAATGTTACTGCATGTGAGGATACCTCCATAAACACATAATCAACATTAGGCATCATTTCAAGCAATATTTTATTTAAATCAATGGATTCTGGCGTTGTGTTTTCTAATTTTTTTACAACATGATTAAAACGATACCCTGTTGTGCCAATTATGCCACTTTTTTCAAATATTTCTTTAAGTAAATATGTGGTTGTGGTTTTTCCGTTTGTACCGGTAATGCCTACTACGTTTAGCTTATTTGATGGTTGATTGTAAAAGTAATTTGCGATTTTCCCCATGCATTTGCGGATATCTTTGACTTCTATACAATTTTCGATATCACTGCAATCTTGTGATACTACTGCTATTGCTTTTTTTGAAAATGCATCTTTGATAAATAATCTACCATCGGTTTTTTGTCCTTTTATTGAAAAAAACAAAAAACCTTTATTAACCTTTCTTGAATCATACGCAAGACCTTTTATTTCTTTATTTTTTAAATAATCTGGTACTTGAGAGTTACAAATATTTTCGATGTCACCTAATAACATTACCACTCCCTTCAATTTTGTAATATGCAGCAAGCATTGAAACCAGTTTTGCAACAACAGGTGCTGCTACTTCACCACCATAGTTTACACCTTTTGGATCAAAAACGGTAACTAAAATAACAAACTGAGGGTTATCAATTGGAAATATACCTACAAAACTACCCGTGTAATCGTTTAAGCTGTATCCACCTTTGTGTGAAGCTACTTGAGCTGTGCCTGTTTTACCGCCTATTGCATAATATTGAATTTTAGCGTTTGTGCCTGTGCCTTCTTCTACAACTAATTTTAAAATTTGCTTTACCTTTTCAATTGTTTGTGGCAAAAGTATTTGCTTTTTTGTTTCTTTGTGTTTGTACAAAATTTTTTTGTCTTTTTCAATATAATTAACTATATAAGGATTTACCAGATATCCGCCATTTGCTATAGCAATGTAGGCTCTAACAATTTGAATAGCACTTACGCCAATTCCTTGTCCAAAAGCCATTGTTGCTAAATCAAAAGGTTTTAAGTTTACGTAGTCTTTTACAAGTCCGTCTGCTTCGCCTGGCAGGTCAATGCCTGTTTTTTTGCCAAAACCAAAAGCCCACAAATACTTATAAAAAATTTCTTTGTTTTCTTTTAGCGCAATTTTTGCAGAGCATATATTGCTTGAGTATGCAAAAACTTTATCAAATGGCAAATCGCCATTTTTTTCAACATCTGATATTACGTGACCAGAAAATTTCCATTTGCCGTTTTCACAAAACAATGTTTCGTTGCCAGTAAATGTATTTGAATCTAAGGCACTTGACATTGTCACAATCTTAAATATACTTCCTGGTTCAAACATGTAATTGATAGGATTATTTCTAATATTAACATAATCGTAATTGTAAAATTTATTATTATCATAGCTTGGTACACTATCTAATGCAACAATAGCACCATCTGGTTTTGCAATTATACCAATTACCATTTTTGCCTGTCTTTCTTTTAAAGTTTCTTTTAGTAAAAAATGAAGGTAATTTTGAATATCTACGTTTATTGTGAGGTGTAGGTTTGCTCCATCTAAAGGTTTTTTTAAAAACTCAAAGTTACCATATGGCGTAATTTTAACTTTTTGCTTTATATTTTGGCCTGAAAGAAAGATGTCATATTCTTTTTCTAATCCTTCAAGACCGTGTTTACTACTACCGCAAAAGCCAACAACTTGCGACACATTATTTGCGTATGGGTAAAATCTGGAATAATTTTTAATTAGACCAAATCCTTTTGGTAAATTGGCTCTAACCCATTCAAAATCTTTAGGCTTAATCGTACCAATATTAAAATATCGTGTATTTTTGTTTTGCTCGATTATATTTTTTATGTTAAGTTGAAAGTGAGAATTGATATAATTAAAAAAGTTTTTATCATCGGTTTTATTATATTCAGTATAAAATTTTGGGTCTACAAACAACTGATAAGATGGAATATCCAACGCAAGCGTTTTGTTGTTACAATCATAAATATACCCTCTTTTACCCTGAATATATATTAGTGGCTCAACACATTTTGCATAAGCAAGTCTATAGTTTTTGTTATCTACTATTTGAACCAAAAAAGCCTTAAAAGCAACCAAAAAAAATCCAGCTATAATTAAAAAAAATAAAAAATTAAAACGTGTTTTTTTCACTGATAAAACATTAACTGGCTTGTATTTATAGGTTTTAAACCAAGCTTACTTGCTTGAATTAACTCTTTATCTGTACCAAGCAGATGGTCAGATTTTTTTAAAAGTGCCGCTTTTTCTATTTGCAAGTTTTTAAGTATTTTTTCTTGATAACTAATATTGTAATTTAACACAGATGCTTTAAGAGCAATAATTACATTTAGCATAATTAAAAATAAAAAAATAGAGCTTAAAATTAATAATCTTTTGCTTAAAACAATTGGAGCAAAACTAACGGATTCCTGTGTTGTTTCAAAAGTTTTGGTATTTTCAAGCCAATAATTCGAGTAATCAATCATTTATTACCTCCAATTTTTCAACGCATCTTAATTTTGCGCTGCGAGATCTTGGATTTTCATTAATTTCTTGCAAAGATGGTACAATAGGTTTTTTTGTAAGAATGGATAAAATTTTTTGTTGTGAAAAATTTTTAAAAGTGTCTTTAATAATTTTATCTTCAAGCGAATGAAAACTGATTACAACTAATCTTGAGTGTGGCTTTAATAGTTTAATTGCGCTATTTAAGCCTTTTTTTAAACTATCAAGTTCTGAATTTACTACAATCCTTAGTGCTTGAAATGTTTTTGTTGCAGGGTGAATCTTTTTATAAAAGTGTGCCGGTACAGCTTCTTTTACAATTTTAGCAAGCTCAATTGTAGTTTCAATTGGTGCTTTTAATCTACTTTCTTCAATTTTTAAAGCAATTCTTTTTGCAAACCGCTCTTGACCATAATTGCGAATAATTTGTTCTAGTTCCTGTCTGCTCCAATTGTTAATAATTTCTCTTGCACTTAGTGGATTATCTTTATTCATTCTCATATCAAGAGGTCCATCTTTTAAAAAACTAAATCCTCTTTGTGCATCATCTAGCTGAAAAGAAGCCACACCAATGTCCATTATTATTCCATCAAATAAATCAAAGCCCATTCCTTTAAGTAAACTATAGCAATTTGAAAAATTTTCTTTTACAACAACAAGTCTATCTTTGTAAACTTCTTTTAATTTTAGAGCAATTTCAATTGCTGTAGGATCCTGGTCAAAAGCCACTACAACACCGTCTGGAGCGCTAAGTTTTAATAATTGTTCGGTGTGTCCGCCTCCACCAAATGTTAAATCTAAATACATCGAACCTCTCTTTGGTTGTAAAAACTCCATTGATTCTGCTAGTAAGACACTTTTGTGTATCACAGTTTTATGCCCAGACTTTCAATTTCTTGAGCTAATTTTTCTTCATCTTGCATTAATAAATCCATTTCCTGCTGCCAATTTTGGGCAGACCATAATTCTATATGGTCTAAATTACCAAGCACTACAATATTTTTTTCTATATTTGCTAACTGTCGCAAAGTTTGAGGTATAATTATTCTTCCTTGCGAATCAAGGTTTACATCAATTGCACTAGAAAAAAACATTCGTTTAAATCTACGTGCAGATTTATTTGTTAAAGGCAAATTTAATGCTTTTGATTCTAATTCTTCCCATATATTTTTAGGATAGGCGTATATGGATTGGTCAAAAAATGTCATAACTAGCACGTTAACACCACTTCCTTTTAAGGTTTCTAAAAACTTAGAAGGTATTTTTATTCTACCTTTATCATCTAAAATGCACTCAAAACGTCCTCTTAGCATTCCACTTTATTCCACTTCATTCCACTTTACATATATTTAATTGAATTGTCAACAAAAAAATAAATAAATTAATGCAAGTAACGGTATATTTATTAAAGCATATTATATTTTAAAAAAACATTGAATATAAAGCATATTTTATTGACTAATGAAAGTTTTTTTGGTACATTCCAATCAATTATGGAAAAATTTTACACAAAGAAAACCTTTATATCATCATTAGCTTTATCCATATTTGTCAACGTAATATTTTTTGCACTTGGCATTAAGCTTTTAAGCGGATTTTATAAGCCTATAAAAAAACCCATTGAAGTTGTTTTGTTAGGAATTAGCCAACCAAAAACAGATGATAAAATTTTACATGTAAAAAACAAAACTTTAGCTCAAAAAAAGCAAAATATTTTAATCAGTCAGAAATCGATTCCAAAAGAAAAAATCAATAATAAGGTATTTCCAAAACAAGAAATACAAAAAACAGGTGATTTAAAAACTGCTGACAAAACAGATAAAATTGAAAAAACAAACAATGCAATTGTTCGTCCAGATACAATTAGTAACAATGAATCTAATACTAAAAGTTCTAAAGGTACTGCTGTTCAAACTACTCAAAACATTCAAACCACCCAAGCAACAAATTCTTTTCAAAGTGCTTCAAGGGAAGATTACACATTTTTAAGAAAACTAATAGAAGAACACCTGAAATACCCTTATTTAGCAAGAAGGAATTCCTATGAAGGTACAGTTGTCATTTCTTTTCTTATAGATAATGGGATAATAAAGGATATTGAAATTGTAAAAAGTTCAGGATATTCCATTTTAGATAAAAGCGCAATGAAAGCAATCAAAAAAATAGAGCCACTTGTTAAATTAGATAAAAATGTAAAAATTGTTATACCTATTAATTTTAAGTTAAATAATTCTTGATTTAGGAGAAAAAATGAATGTAGTAGAATTTATGAAAAACAACGATCAGGTCAGTAAATGGCTTGGTATCGAAGTAATTGAAGCAAAAGAAGGCTATGTTTGTACACAAATGCTTGTAAGAAAAGATATGTTAAACGCTGCGGGTGTTTGCCATGGGGGTGTAATTTTTTCTTTATCTGACTATACATTTGCTGTTGCTTCAAATATTTATGGCAATACTGCACTTGCAATATCAGCAAACATTAATTTTGCAAACGCAGCCAAGCAAGGCGATATACTTATTGCAACAGCCAAAGAATTAAATAGAACAAAAAAAATTGGTATTTATTCAATTATAATTGAGAGAAAATCCGATAAAAAGCTAATAGCTCTATTTAGTGGGCAAGTTTATATCAAGTCCGAAAAAATCGTTAAGGATCAATATAATTGATTTTTAGCATAAATTGTTTACAATCCATATTTGGAGAGGTGGCCGAGTGGTTGAAGGCGGCTGACTCGAAATCAGCTGAAGGCAATTTTGCCTTCCGCAGGTTCGAATCCTGTCCTCTCCGCCAGATTTTTACATAAACTTTGCTTTTTGCTTGATTTTTGATTTTTGGTGTAAGCAATATAAAAATGGCTAAGCCCTAAGGGTTGCGACGAGCCTTTTTGGGTATAAAAGCAGCTCAAGGGCACTTATTATATCACATACTACAATATCGCTGTTTTGAAGTGCTTCGATGTTTGCACCTTCTTTGCCAATTACGCAAATACCCAATTTAGCATATTTTAGCATAAGTGAGTCATTTTTGCCGTTTCCTATAGCTACTAAATTTGAAAGCCCGATTGATTTTGCATAATCTAATTTAAATGTTGTCTGGTCGATTAATGGCGCAATAATGGTTTTGACATTCAAGCCTTTTAACTGTTCTTTAGCGCTTGAAAAAGTATCGCCTGTAACAATATGAATGTCAAATGCTTTAGATAGGTTTTCTAAAATGCCTTTAGTTTCTTTTATTAGTACTCCGTTTGTTGCCAGCGTGCCGTTAAAGTCTAATATTATGCGTTTTAAGACAATTTTGCCTACACCCAAAATTTCAATTTCCATATTTTTCCTCCAATTTATTAATAAAGTTTGTTAAAAGCATGTTATTTTTTTCTTTTAGTTTATATAGGTATTTTATAGACTCTTTGGTATTTATTAATTTTAGTGTTTTTGCAATATAGAAAAGCTCAATTGTATCAGAGCTTGAGCAGGAAAGCTCGTATAGGGCTTAACTGCCTTTGTGCTTGAAATTTGCCCAAGCATATAAATTGAAAACATTCTATTTTCTCTCATGGGATTTTTAAGTGCTAAGATAAGTTTATCCTCATAAGAAATTTTTTCAAATTCAATCAGATTATAATTACAATGTGGACATTTATTTGTTTTTCTTTCAATTTGTTGCCAGCAGTTTGGACAAAACCATTTCATAAAACCTCCCCCCTTGCCTGACAAGGGGGCATATATATTAATCCCAGGCTGATGGGCTTATAGCTTAAATACAAAGAGTGCAATTATAAACATAGCTATAATGTAGGCTATATAATAATTTAGATTTCCATTCATAATATATTTTGACAAAAAATAACTAAGTTTTTTAAACAAAATTTCTAAGCCTTGATAAATTAAATTTGAAACGTCATAACTTTCAACGTAAGTGTCTTTTTCTTTCGTTCTGTAAATACCCCTTAGTACATATTCTACTATAAATGAGTAGCCCCGCGTGTTGTACATTTCATTTTCTTTTAATTTGAGACCACCTACCCATGGAGTAACTGTTTTTATTTTTTTGTTTGAAAATTTTAACAATAAAGTAAAAAAAAGTAAGAAACCAAAAACTATTGCAAACATAAATGGTGAAACCACGCCAAAGATAGGTCTACCAGAAACTATTAAAGCAGGTTTTGGTACGCCCAATATACCATCTAAAAAATTATTGTATCCAAGATAAAACACAATTAAAAATGAAAATATACCGCTTAAAATAACTAAAGCACTCATAAGATTTTCAGCCAGTTTAATAGTAAAGTCTGGAATCTTTTTGATTGTTTGTATAGATTTTCCTAAACTTGAAAATCCTACCAACTTTTTTATGCCAAACGAGCTAAGTCCTATTGCAAGGGCAATTAATATACCAGCAAAAGTTACAATTAGCTTAAAAAAATTATCCTGAAATTTATATGATTGAAATAAACTTTCAAGCAGCATCCATTCAGAAACAAAACCTATTAAAGGTGGCACTGCGCTAAATGATAAACCAGAAATTAGTATCCCAAAACCAGCTGATTTGCTGACGTTTTTTAGTATGCCAGCTACATCGTCTATATTTTCTTTTTGAAGTGTTTCTTTAGCGTGACCAATGGATAAAAACATTGTAGTTTTAGACAAAGAGTGTGATATTATTAAAAAAATCGCAGTTAGGTAAGAAAAATCAGCTAATATATTTAAATTACTATACCTTGCAAGCATGCTTACGCCTAAACTTGCTAAAATCATACCATTATTCTCCACTGTGGAATATGCGGGTAGTGTTTTTAACTGAGTTTCTCTGGCTGATTGTAATGCTCCCCAAAATGCACTTAAAGCACCCAGAATAACAGCTATAATTGCTAAAAAAACTGATTTTTCTAATGAAAAAACTCTAAAAACTCCATATGTGCCCACAAGCGTAAGAGGTACGGATAGTATAGCAGCAATATTAGATGGCGCTTTTGAGTAAGTTTGACCAATCCATACATGAGTGGGCACGATATCCATTTTTATAATGAACCCTAAAAATGCAAATAATGCAAATAGGTAATTATTTTGATATGCTTGAAATAAAAAAGTTCCACTATGGGCAAATATAATTGCAAAAGCAATCATTAACAAAACACTGGAGCCTTCAGAAAATGCTAAAAATTTGTAAGCTTGCTTGTATGAATTGGACTTTTCTAATATTAAAAAAAATAAACTAATATTTGTAATCTCAAAAGCAACTAAAAATGTAATAGCATCTTTTGCGCAAAATATAAACAACATACTTAACATTGTGAGGTTTATTAAAAATGACATTGTTTTGCTAAATAGTTTTCCAAAATCTATTGAATACAAAGCAATTGCACTAAAACAAACATACGCTATAATTAAAAATACGGCAGATATTTTATCAATGCCAATATTTAAGCTTAGACCATTAAATAAATTGATTTGATAAGAAAAACCATTAATATAGCCTTCAAATCCAACAAAAGTGCAGCTTATTGCTCCAAAGAGGGCAAAAATATAACTCAATGATTTATTAAAAGAAACAGCCATACCTAAAATAAAAAACAAAATTGCAAAATCAAATGTTAACATATCAAACCACCTTGCGCTATTTCTATTAATTTTTTTAAAATTTCTGTAGGTTCTGAAACGTCTTTTAGATGAGCTACCACATTTTTTAAATTTAATTTTTCAAAATCAAGCCCAATCTGACTGTTTTCTGCAAGTATTACACCATATGGAGAAGGCATTTGAGAAATAGCTTCTTGTATAATGGTTAACATTTTTTGTGTTGGTCTTGAGAGAATCACAAGCACATCAGCATGACGGGGTGTATTTGTAAAAAAGATTCCATAAGCGTGTAAGTTATATTTTGGCGATAATAAGCTGTAAAATTCAAGCAGTAACTCAACATCTGATCCTCCATCTATAAAAAATACATGCAATGATTTTTTAAATACTGTTTTTGAATAATTTGTTTTAAATTTGAATTTTTTGCTGTATTTTTTTGACAGTCCATAAATAGGCCACAAAAACATTTTATCTCCTCTTATTTTGCCGCATCCGAAAAAAATGCGCCAAACGATTCTACAGCAAACGTAAAATCAGTAAAAATTTGCCCTCTTAGAGCTTTTTCGATTGCCTTAATTAAAAAAATTGATGGTGTTGCTATATAAACGTAATCTATTTTATTACCTACAAGTTCAATGTAGTAATAAATTGTACCGCTTGGGGATTCTGTAAATGCAATAGCGTTTCTTTTTTGTTGATCATCGTCAATTCTAATGTTGTTTTCATCATTGTTTTCTTGAAGGTTGATTAATAGTTTTTTAATTAAAGCCATCGATTGAAAGATTTCTTTTGCTCTCACAATCATCCTTGATAACGCATCTGATCCTTCTTCTAAAATAGGTTTAAAATCATCAAATAAATCTTCAAAAGACCTGGTATCTAAAGGAAAATTCATTGCTTTTACAGCTGGACCATCAAAATTAAATTCTTCGAAGTCATCTGTTGTAAGAAGTCCAGTGTTGTGAAGTCTGTCTAAGTAATTTTCGCTTTTTAGAGAAAATTTATAAAGTTTTTCAAACTCATTTACAATATTTTCAAGCTTATTTACAAAAATTTTTAATTGATCTAGTGATATATATTTTATTGTACCTATGCTGTTGATATTTTTTAAAAATCTGTTTTTAAAAAGATATTTGTTGTTTTCAAGAATTTCGTCAAATAGGTATATAAGATGATTTGCTAAAACTTTTTGAGCTGCTGCATTTGCTAAACGTGAAATTACATATATATGGTTAAATATACGTTCAATTTCTATAAAAATTAATCGCATAATTTTTGTTTTGTAGCTTGGTTGTATATTAAATGCATTCTCTATTGCTTTTGAATAAGCACAGGAATGAGAAAATGCAAAACTTGCACAAATTTGCTCAGCAAGTCGCAATCCTTCAAAAACATCCTTTTTAATCATTAATTTTTCTATTGAACGTGATTTGTAAGAGTTATCAATATAAACTTCTTTTATTCTTTCACCATAAGTAAAAATATTGAATGTAACCGATTCCAATAAAGCACCACTTGATGGACCCAATCTAAAATTGAACAACTCGTCTTTTGGCTCTTTTGACTCAAAAAGTTCTTTTTGCCACTTATATGCTTTAAATTCTTTGCTTTGTGAATTATCAACGAGACCTACAAATGAACCAGAGTTTACAAATAACTGCTCTGAATCTTCTTTTTTTATTATACCAAGTAATCTTTTCATTTAATTACTCCTTGAAGGAATCGGTATAAAAATGGCAAGGATATAAGTGTAAGTATTGAGAGTGTAATATTTATTATGGGCACTAACGTAAAATTGCTTTCTTTTATAGCTTTTTTTCTTTGACCACTAAAAACCATATTTATAACTTTGTAATTTATAAATAAAAAGCCACATCCAACAAAGAAAATTAATATTGATCCAATAAGCCAGCCATATAGGTCAATAGTTTTTGATAAAATTAGAAATTCTCCAAAAAAAATAGCAGAAGGCGGAGCACCAGTGACAGCTAAGCTACCAAAAAACAAAAATAAACCAGTGTGTGGCATAGTTTTAATTATGCCATTTATATCTTTAATTTTTTTGCTTTTATAATTATGCAGTATATTACCCGTGAGCATAAAAATACCAGATTTTGCAAATGCATGGGCAAATATCAAAACAATTGCACCAAATAGAGCGTATGATCCCAAACTAATTCCAATCAATGCAAGTCCCATATTTTCAATCGAAGAGTAAGCAAAAAGCCTTTTGTATAATTTTTGGTTTAAACTCATAATGCTTGCTGTGGAAACACTTAAAAAACCTAAGATAAAAGCAAATTCAGATAGCAGTGTATTATGATATACCTGAAAAAGCCTTATAATTGGATACAGCGACACAGGCAGTAGCACTGCGCTAAATATAGCACTAACTGGTGCTGGTGATTTGCCATGGGCGTCAGCAAGCCAGGTATTCATAGGAAAAATTCCAGCTTTTGTGCCATAGCCTATAATTAAAAGTATTGCGCCTAATAAAAATAAACTACCTGTTGGTTTTATAGCTAGTAATTTGACTATAGATAGCGTATCGCAAGCAGAGTATAAAAATAATGTAGCAATGAGTGATATTACAAGACCCACAGAAACAATTATAATATAGCGCCATGCAGCTTCCAGTGCTGTAAAGTCATTTTCTACAGCAACAAGTAAAGCACTTGAAAATGTGGTTGCTTCTACGCCAACCCAAATAAGACCTAAATTGTTTAGTATTACACTGAAAAACATTGCTGCAACGAAAATATTTAAAAGCATGAAATATTGATAAACTTTTATAAAACGCTCTTTTATATTTGAAATGTACTCAATGGAAAAAATTACGACGCCAAAATATACAATAGCTATCATTAAAGAAAATATTTTTGAAAGGTTATCTACATAAAAATAACTGTCTGAATAATTTTTACTAAATAAAATTAAAATAGAACTTATTAAACTCAATAAGCTTGTAAAAACAGATACAGTGCGTTCTTTTTTCCTAAATCCAATAAAGCAAAGTATAGAACCAATTGTAGCAAATAATGCTGGTAGCGTGTAAATCATCCGTATAGTTCCTCCTCTTTTTGGATATCTTCGTCGCGAATTTTCATTAATATGCCCCCTATCATAACAATGCCTAAAATATCTAAAATAATCCCTGCTTCAACAATAAAAGGTAATCCGTTAAATAAAAAGGATAGTAAAAACATAGAGTTTTCCATAACAAGGTATCCAATCAATTGAGCATATGCATTTGATCGAGACATTATTAAGAAAGCACCTTGAAGCATAAGCGTGATAGGAATTGATATCAATGATTTACCAAATTCGGAAAATACTACTGTATATAAAATATAGCTAAAGATAGCAAGCAAAACTGATATTAAAATAGATAAACTAACGCTTACTTTGTGTTTATTTTCTCTTGCTCGAAATATTTGTTTGTTTATGGTATTTATTAAGTAACGTGGGATAAAGATTGCTCTAGTCAGAATTGTTAAAATTGATAGAATTATAATTGAAATATTATTATTTAAAACACCAAAATACATCAAAAAAATTCCTAAAATCCAGGATTGAATTTCAAATGTTTTGATATTGTTTGAAACATAATTTTGCCATTGCATAAAAATAGATAATACTATTTCTATAAAACCAATCAGTATAAATACATTGTATTGCATTTTTTACCCTCCGCTTGTTATATAAAATACAAGCATAGCAATAAGTGTAAAACTAAAAGCTATAGCTATATAATCAAAGATTTTAAATAGTCTGTATTTTGAAACCACACTGTTAATAAATGCAAAGATTATAAGCAATATAATAATTTTAAAAAAATTGATAAACATATAAAAAAATATTGAAATCAAGTTTAATTTCATGGGAACAAAAAATGGCCATGTATAAACATTTAAAAACACATTCATTAAAATAAATTGTTTAATATAGCTGCCCCATTTTAAGAGAGCTAATTCTCTGCCTGAATATTCATGAATTAATAAAGAATCAATTGAACCTAATTCATTTAAAGAGCTGCTTTCTATGGGTAGTTGTCCGGTTTCAATAATTAAAACAAAGAAAAATGCAAGAGCTATAAATAAATGTACTAAAGAATAATACCAACTTGTTGAAGTTTGCATTATATTGTTAATTACATAAGGATTGTTGGTATCTGAAATAACGCCAAGCATTATAAATATTAACAAAATAACCGGTTCAGTAAATATTCCTATACTTGATGATCGTGATGCGCCTAAAATTGAATAGTTATTTTTGGAATCAAGCGCAGAAAGTTTAATAAGGGTTGATGCAGCACCAAACACTAAGCCGCCACCAACAAAGTCAACAACAGGACCAAATGTTAAAGGAAAAGCTGTAATAATAGGCAACACCAAAGTTAAAAATAAATACATTGCAAAGCTCATATATGGTACATAAGTAAAAAATATTGAAGAGGAATCTGGATAAATGCTTTGTTTTTTAAAATATTTAAATAGATTATAATACTCTTGGAATATAGAGGGTCCTCCTCTTGAAGACAATCTTTCATCTAAAAAATTTAAAATTCCAATAGCTAAAGGAGATAGGATAATTATATACAACAATTGTGCAATACTTAAATAAAACAACATATAAAATCCCTCATCTATGTTTTAAATAGCGAATATATGTTTTTAATAATTGAAAATAACACCAACAACCCCTACATAAAAATTTGTAGGAGTCATCAGCCTAGGTAGGCATTTTTGGCGAACTCCATCGCCACTTTTGGATTATTTTAAATTTTTTATTCATTTTGTCAAGACTAAAACTTGAAAACACACTTAATTTGCTTTATTATAGCAAAAGAATGAATATTTCAAGAATAATTAGGTTGAAACTTTATAAGCTAACAAAAGATTTTGGTTATTTAATTTTAAATCAATCTTATTTTCTAAAATGGCTTATTTTAGGATCTATAGTTGGTGTAATTGCTGGTTTTGGTGCTTTGGTTTTTTATTATTCTATAAAACTGTCAGAAAGTTTTTTTCTACAATACTTGCTTGGCGCAAAATTGCCGCTACCAAAAGGCGAAAATTTAAGTGAAACTTTTGCAATAAAACGTGCATATTTGATACCATTTGTAGTAGCTTTTGGTGGTTTAATTTCAGGTTATTTAATTTTTAAATATGCACCAGAAGCAGAAGGGCATGGCACAGATGCAGCAATTGATGCTTATCATAATAAACAAGGTAACATTAGACCACGCGTAATTTTTTTAAAAACTGTAGCTTCTGCTATAACAATAGGCTCTGGTGGATCAGCTGGCAGGGAAGGGCCGACTGCTTTGATTTCGGCTGGCATCGGGTCTTTAGTTGGCAAAATTCTACACCTTAATGTTCAAGATAAGCGAAAAATTGTAGCAATTGGTATTGGTGCAGGGATTGGCACAATTTTTAAAGCACCAATAGGTGGTGCAATCTTAGCTGCTGAGGTTCTTTATAAAAGAGATTTGCAGTCTGAAGTGATTTATCCAGCTATTGTAGCAAGCGCCATAGGATACTCTATATTTGGAAGTTTTGTAGGGTTTGAACCTATTTTTGGGTTTTATAAATCGCCATTTAACCCATTAAGGTTGCCATTTTATATTATTTTAGGTGTTGTGTGTGGATATTTAGCTATTGTTTACCCAAAAACATTTTATTATGAAAGAAAGATTTTCAAAACTTAATATAAATAATATTTACAAACCAGCAATCGGTGCATTTATAAGTGGCTTAATTTCTCTTATTTTTCCTGAAGTAATAGGCGTTGGTTATGGGTGGATTCAGTTACTTATAGATGGGAAGTTTAGCGTGTTGCCAACATTTGGTTTGCCACTTTTGTTAATTTTTTTAATAATGCCTTTTGTAAAGATTATTGCCACTGCGTTTACAATTGGCTCTGGTGGCTCTGGTGGTGTATTTGCACCTGGTATGTTTATTGGAGCATTTACTGGTGTTAGTTTAGGGATTATTTTTCATTATTTTTTTCCTACAATAGTAAGTAATTACAATATTGGTGCGTTTGTCATTGTTGGAATGCTTGCATTGTTTGGTGCATCAGGCAAAGTGCCAATTGCAGTTACACTAATGGTTGTGGAAATGACTGGTAGTTTGCAACTGTTACCAGCTTTGATGATTGCTGTGTCTATATCTTACTTAATATCTGGGAGTACAACTATTTACAAATCTCAAGTAAATACACAAAAAGATTCACCCGCACATTTTGGTGAATTTAATATTCCTTTTTTAGAAAGATTAAAAATATCAGATATTGGAATATACAAAAAGATTTTTGTAAAACCAACAGATAGTATAGAAACAGCCAAAAATTTAATGATTAAAAATTTCTTTTTTTCTTTACCTGTTGTGGAAAATGATAAATTTTTAGGTACAGTGTATTTGTATGATATTATAAATGAAAATAATGAATCTATAGATAAATTTGTAAAAATTGGAACAGCATCGGCTACAATTTCTACGACACTTGAAGATGCATGGAAACTTATGAGTGCAAATAAAACCACATGGCTACCTGTTGTTGAAGATTCTATGTTTCTTGGCATTGTTAGTTTTGCTGATATATCTGATATTTACAGCAAAAAGCTTAAGGAATTAAATTTGGATAACAAATGAACGATTTTGTTTTTACTGGTAAAATAAGCATTAATGCATTATGCTCTCATAATACTTACTCAAAAAGTACATGTAATGAATGCATAAAAGCATGTCCATTTGAAGCATTAGCCATTGATTTTGATAATAATATTGTGATTGGTGACTGTATTGGCTGTGGCGTGTGTTATAGTGCCTGTGAAAACGATGCTATAGAATTAAACCGAAATTTGGATATCGATATTGTAAAGAATGTTACGGAGCCTTCATTTGGCTGTATTTTTGCTAAAGGTTATAACAAAATATCATGTATTTCAAGGTTAGGTGAAAATTTGATTGTGTATTTTGTATTGAAATTTGGTTATATTAATATTTTTAAAGGAAATTGCGAAAACTGCAAATTTAAAATGTCACTTGAGGTTTTTGAAAAAAATTTAAAAAAAACACAGGAAATTTTAAAAGCACTTGATATAAGTTTTGATGGAGTAAAAATTGAGCAGTCTGGATAAGCCTTTTGAGCCAAATTTTGGTATTTCCAGAAGAGATGTTTTTAAAATTAAAGAAAGAGTACCTAAAAGAGACTTTTTGATTGAGCTTATTAAAGAAAATATAAAACAAAGTGCAGAATATATTGGCACAATAAGGCTTTCAATAAATGAAGTTTGTGATTTTTGTTCAATTTGTGAGTCAGTTTGTCCAAAAGGTGCAATTATTATAGAAAAACGCGAAACCGCTGCTATTTACTTTAACCCATCTCTTTGCAGTGCTTGTAAAAATTGCATAGATGCATGCCCAAAAAACGCAATAACAGAAAATAAGGCTTTTGTAGATGATTTGATACCAAAAGCGATAAAGCTTTTTGAAAAACCTAAAAAAATTTGTTCTTGTGGCAATGTTTACTATACTGATGCAGAAATTTGCCCAGAGTGCGAGATAAAAAATAAAAAAAGACAGGAATTGCTAAGCTACATAAAGGATTTATTTTGATAATTGTTTGGGTTCTTTGTTTACTTCATATAAAACCATTGTAGGAAAGTTGTCATATACAAGGTTAAAGTATTGTGGATCATAATTTCTCAAAATATACATTTGGTTAAACATAGAGTAAAATGGTTGTCTTTGTAGAATATAAACATTTATTTTGGAATTTTTAAGATAGACTACATCAATATACAAACTGCCACTATCAAGACTTTTAATAGTTAGCTTTTTATCTTTATAAATGGCAAGTGTATTGATATCAAGTTTTAAAGAAGGTGTTTTTAAGTACATTTTTTGTGTGTTTATTTCATTTAAACCACACAAAATCGTATCTTCTGATTTTTTTTTGCAATCTCCAAGTTGACCAATAGGCTCAAAAAGTCCTTTTTTCTTTTTAAAGTCCCATGTGCCAAAATAGTTTATCCAACCAAATTTGCCAATTTCATCACCAGTAAATGCAAAGTAAGTAGGCCTTTTAAGCGGCGCATTAAACTTTCCTTCAAATATTTTGTCTCTAATTTCCTGAGGGGTGTTTTTTTCTTTTAGTAATTTTTCTATGCCTGTATTACCAATATTTGATATAGCACTTATTGTATTGTACGCAATTTCTGGGTTTGAATCAGAATAACTTGTAGCTATAAAGTAAGTTTTTGGGTATATCTGTGATTGCCCATCATGAAAAGTAGCCCTATTTGCTAGAAATTCTATTGCAGTACCGTAATCCCACCAAGTCCAGATTACAGACGACTTTGGCGTAATTTTATTCAAATTAACGAAATCTGCATAAAGCTGTGGAGTAATTTTAGGTTCTGCAATTACTATGTTTGGTGCAAGAGGAATTATTGTCAATACAATAGCCATAATACTTGCAACAACATTTTTTACATTATTGATTTTTTTTATATTCAATTTTACTAACATATCAAACAAATAACCAAACCCTAATCCTAAAAAAGGCGCAAGATACATAGCAAATCTTTCAGCACCTTTAAAAGACATCAAACCTATAAAAAATAATGGTAAAAAAACCATGAATTTTCTAAAATTCATTATTAAAAACAGTGCCAAACCAACAAGTGATGCCAAAAAAACTATAAAATTTCCACTTGTTAGCTGTGATAGATAATCTAAATTAACGCGTGCGGCTTCTGCGATAGATACAAATACATTTGGAAAAACGCCCATTGTAGGTTTAAAGAAATCAATCAAATAAACATTAATTAAAAAAATAGCATTGTGTATACCCATATATAGTATGATTGGGTTTGTGCTTATTAGAAAAAGAATAATTTCTTTCCAGCGTTTTTTGTAAACACTTGGTTCAAATATATGAAAAAACTTATCAGTTTTTTGAGTAAAACCAAACGAGAGTATATACACAATGGCAAACGCTAATATTATACCTTCGTGCATATACCACCAGTAATAAAGTTGCGCAAAAATACCAGCTATAATTGCATAAAGGTAACTTTTTTTAGGTTGCCTAAACTGGCTTAAATACAAAAAATATCCTATTGCCAGTGGAAAAAATAAATTCATACAATCTGGTCTTAGTCTTGCAATTAATGTTCGTGCTATATAAATTAAAGACAAAACACCCGTTATAGAAGAGCTGAAAGCTGCTAAAGGATAGCCCAAATCCATCAGATAAAAAACAAGCGGTATAACAAAAAGTACTGCAAGTATAGGTACCATATAAACAGACAAATTTTGAATTGAAACATGTAGTAATTTTGAAAGTTCAGCACTTAAAAAACTTATCATAAAAATTACAGGTGGAAATGTAGCTATTTTATCTGGATAGAATCTTAGAGGGTCTTGCTTTAATGGTTTATATAAGCCTTCATTAAAAGCTTTTGCATAGTAAGAATAGTAGAATGCATCGTATTCAGTATATAATGCATTTCCTTTGTAGTAGTATTTGGGAGGGTTCTGGTTCCAAACATACAAACTATAAAACCTGTATGCAAGACCAAGTAAAATAGCTATACATATTATTAAAAGCGAAATTAAAACTTTTTTTCTACTCAACTTAAACTTCCTAAAAAACTTATTGCATTTTATATGATAATTGTATAAAAATCAATTATGTTTTATGATTGCGTGGTAGTTGGGGCAGGACCAGCTGGGTCGACTGCTGCTAAAATTTTATCTAGTTTTGGCTATAAAGTTCTGATAATTGATTCAAAGGTTTTTCCACGAGAAAAATTATGTGGTGGATGCGTATCGGCAAAAATAATTGATTATATACCCCAGATAAATAGTTTGGCAAAAGCCAGTATAAATAAAGCCATCTTAAGCTACAAAAAAACCGCTTGTTTAGAAATAGAATCGAAAGAGCCCTTTGCGTACTTTGTTGAAAGAAAGACTTTTGATAAATGTCTGCTTGATAGCGCACTTGAAAAAGGTTGCTTTTTTAGAAACGAAAGATTGTTATCTTTGAGTTATAATGATTCAAGTATTGAAATTTATACCGATGCTAACAAATATAAAGCAAAATACTTAATTGGGGCAGATGGAGCAAATTCAATAGTTAGAAAAATTTTACACATAAAGCCAAAATTTTTAGTAAAAACCCTACAGGTAGAAACAATTTATCACAATGATACTAATGTCAATATTGACATAGGTTTTAAAGGACTAAATTATTACTGGAATTTTCCTCAAAATGGTGTTTGGGGTATTGCTTCCACAAAAAAAAATATTAATAAACTTTTTTTTAAGTATTATGGCAATGATATGCTTATCAATCCAAAAGGCTATTTTATTCCAATAGCTTTTTCCAAAAAAAATTTAGGTAAAAACAATATACTGCTTGTTGGCGATGCTGCATGTTTGGCAGACCCTTTTAGTCTAGAAGGTATATACAATGCAATTTTTAGTGCACATCTGGCTGCCGCTTCTATTTTAAGTTATCCTAAAAACCCTTATCAGGCTTATAGGGCTTTAGCTGATAAAATTTTAGAAGAAAATAAATATAGCTACTTTATATCAAAAATTGTTTTAAATTTTCCATATTTCTCTTTTTTTCAATTGTCAAAGGGTAATGAAAATGCTTTAGCTGATTATTTGACTGGTAAAAAAAGCTCCAGAAAATTATTCTGGTTGCTTTTAAAAAGCTTTTATAAAAAAACGATTAAATAACAATTGACTTTTTTTTTTAAATTTGGTAACCTATCGCAGATTTTCGGTAAGGAGGTGCGCGTGATAAGCGTAAACTTGGTATGGCAATTTATTCTTGCGCAGATGTTTGGTTTTATAGTTTTGCTTTTTGTTCTAAATTTCCTTTTATATAAGCCTGTCCTTGAAATAATAAGAAAAAGACAGGAATATATCTTAAATCTCATAGCTGAAAGTCAAAAACTAAAAGAAGAAGCAAAAGCAAAACTGGAACAGTATAATCAAGAAAAAATAAACGCAGAAGAAGAAGGAAAGAAGATCTTTAATTCTATGCTTGAAGAAGCCAGAAAAATCAAAGAAGAAAAACTTGCTCAAATAAATGAATTATTCAAAAAAGAACAGGCGGCATTTTCTGCTGCTATTGAGCAGGATTTACAGAAAGAAGCTCAAAATATCGATTCAATAACAGATAAGATATCGGATCTTCTGTTAAAAAATGTTGTAAAAAGTGAGGGCTAGCATGAAATTTATTTATTCTTTGTTAATTTTGATTGCAATGCCACTTACTGCTTTTGCCAGTGAATCTGGATCTGCTGGTGCACACATGCTTTGGCGCGTTATTGACTTTATTATATTTGCCTCTTTGATAGTTTATCTTTTGCGAAAACCTGTTGCAAACTATTTTAGAAACAGAAAAAAACAGATATTTGAAGAAATAGAAAACGCTAAAAAAGCTAAAGAAGAAGCTCAGCAGGCGCTTAATGAAGCTCAAAGCTTACTATCAAAACTTTCAAGCGAAATTGAAAATATAATAAACACTTACAAGCAAATGGGAGAAAAAGAAAAAGAGGATTATGCCAACATGGCAAAAGAACTAGAAGAAATCTTTAAAAAGCGCCTTGAGCAAGAAAAGACTATGATTTTAAATAAAGCTTATAAAGATTTTATAGATAAAGTTATATCTAAAGCTATTACAAAGGCCAAACAGCAGTTTATGGCTTTAAACAATCAGGATCTGCGCAGCATAAACAAAAGATACTTTGATTATTTTGGGGTTATTTATGATAAGTAGAATAATTTCTCTAAGATATGCAAGAGCTTTGGAAAAAGTTTGCAAAAGCCAATCTATCAGTCTGGAATCCGCTTATAATGATTTAAGTAAAGTTTGCAGACTGCTTCAAGAAAATAAAAAACTGTTTGAATTATTGAAAGTATCTATTTATCCAATTGAAAATAAAATAGCTATACTAAAAGATATCTCAAGTGGAATTATATACAATCTGCTTAAATTTATGGTTTCAAATGGAAGAATAGGATTAATTTTCGATGTTCTTGATAGTTTTAATCAGATAATGCTTCAAAGTCAAAACAAAGCAAAGGCTAAAGTGATAAGTGCTATCGAACTTGTTGATAGCGAAAAGAAAGTACTGTCGGATATATTTTCTAAGATATCTGGAAAAATACTTGATTTTGAATTTTTTGTGGACAAAAACCTCATAGGTGGGATTGTAGTTGAAATAGAAGGTAAAATCTATGATGGAAGCATTAAAACTTACCTAACAAATATAGCCAATAGACTAAATAATTTGAACATTTCTCAAGGAGGGATTGGATGAATATCAAACCTAGCGAAATTAGCGAAATAATTGCTAAAGAAATAGAGCAAGCCAAAGATTTTGTTGAAATTAGCGAAGTTGGTAAAGTATTGAGCGTTGGTGACGGTATAGCTCGAATATACGGATTAACAAATGTCATGGCCAACGAGCTTATAGAATTTCAGAATGGTGTGGTTGGCATGGCTTTAAACCTTGAAGAAGACAATGTAGGCGCTGTTATATTAGGCGATGATACAGGTATCAAAGAAGGCGATTCGGTAAAAAGAACCGGTAGGATAACCCAGGTGCCTGTTGGAGAAGCTCTTGTAGGCAGGGTGGTAGATGCTCTGGGTAATCCCATTGATGGAATGGGACCTATTAATGCACAAAACTACAGACGTGTGGAAATTAAAGCACCAGGTATTGTAAAAAGACAACCGGTTAAAGAACCGCTCCAGACAGGTATTAAGGCAATAGATACCATGATCCCAATAGGTAGAGGCCAAAGGGAACTTATAATAGGCGATAGACAGGTAGGAAAAACTCAGATTGCCCTTGATACCATTGTTAACCAAAAAGGTGAAAATGTTTACTGTATATACGTAGCTATTGGACAGAAACGCTCTACTATAGCCAGAATTAAAAAGCAATTGGAAGATTTAGGCGCTATGGAATACACCACGATTGTAGCAGCAACTGCATCAGATCCAGCTCCACTTCAATATCTTGCTCCATATGCAGGTGTTACAATGGGTGAGTATTTCAGGGATAATGGCAAGCATGCTTTGTTAATATACGATGATTTAAGCAAACATGCTCAGGCTTACAGGCAAATGTCTCTACTCCTTAGAAGACCACCGGGCAGGGAAGCATACCCTGGTGATGTATTTTACCTTCACTCAAGATTGCTTGAGAGAGCTGCAAAATTATCAGATGAATTGGGTGGTGGATCTCTTACAGCTCTACCTATCATTGAAACCCAGGCTGGTGATATTTCAGCTTACATTCCAACAAACGTAATATCCATAACAGATGGCCAAATATTCCTTGAAGCAGATTTATTTTATGCAGGCATAAGACCTGCTGTTAACGTAGGTCTGTCTGTATCCAGAGTTGGTGGTGCAGCTCAAATTAAAGCTATGAAACAGGTTGCAGGTATGCTCAGGCTTTCACTTGCTCAATACAGAGAGTTAGCCGCCTTTGCTCAATTTGGCAGCGACCTTGATAAAGTTACCCTCCAGCAGCTTAACAGAGGCTCAAAACTCACAGAAATATTGAAACAGCCACCATTTGCCCCGCTTCCTGTATACAAGCAAATTCTTATTGTTTATGCAGGAAATAATGGTTTTTTAGACGATTTGCCAAACAAAGCTTTAAAAAAATACGAAGAAGAGTTGTATAAATTTGTTGAAACCAAGTACCCAGATATTTTTAAAGAAATAAAAGAAAAGAAAACCATAAGCGATGAGTTGAAATCAAAGATAGATAAAGCTTTAGAAGAATTTAAAGCTATATTTAAGGCTTGAGGTTAGATTATGCCGAGTTCAAGGGATATTAAAAGAAAGATAAATAGTATAGCCAAAACACAGCAGATAACCAAAGCAATGAAAATGGTTGCTGCTGCAAAATTAAGAAAGGTACAACACACAGCTATGCAATTCAGGCCTTACATAGAAAAGTTTGAAGAAATTATAAAGTACCTTTCTGAGTATACACCCCCACAGGATAATAAGTTTTTGTTTTTAAGAGATGTGAAAGCTGCCGAAATCATTGTTGTTGCTTCAGATAAAGGTTTGTGTGGTGGTTTTAACCATAATATAATTAAAGAAACAGAAAATTTAGTATCAGGTCTATCATCTAAAAATATATCAGTATCAATAACAGTTGTAGGCAAAAAGGTTCATGATTACTTTCACTTTAAAGGTATAGAAATAAAACACTTTTATACAGGTTTACTTAAAGATGAAGCACATTTTGTTGATGCAAAAAGGATTATGAATGTAGCCATTAAAGATTTTCTGGAAGAAAAAACTGACGAAGTCTATATTGTTTACAACAAGTTTGTCAATATGCTTATTCAAAGACCTACTGTAAAAAAAGTTTTGCCAATTAGTTTTGAAGAAGAAAACGGCCAAAAGCAAAAGTACGAGAAATTTACATTTGAGCCTTCAAAAGAAATGGTATTGGATCAGATACTGCTGAAGTATATTCAAATGTCTCTTTACGATAGCTTTTTGGAGTCATTAGCCGGTGAGTACGCAGCCAGAATGCTTGCTATGGAAGCAGCTACAAAGAATGCCCAGGATATGATTAAGAAATTGACTTTATTTTACAATAAAGCAAGGCAGGCTGCTATTACAAAAGAATTAATAGAAATAACAACAAGTATAGAAGCAATGAAATAAAAAGGAGTTAAAGGTATGAATAAAGGCAAGATTATTCAGGTTTTAGGCGCTGTAGTTGATGTTGAGTTCCCTGAAGGTCAGGTACCTTCTATTTATAATGCATTAGTCGTTAAAAAAGAGTTTATAGAAAACGCAACATCTGATCTTATCTTGGAAGTTGCCCAGGATTTAGGTGAAAACAGGGTAAGAACCATTGCTATGGATTCTACAGATGGTCTTGTTAGAGGAACAGAGGTTATTGATACAGGTAACTATATAACAGCACCGGTAGGCAAAGAAGTACTTGGTAGAATACTAAATGTTGTTGGTGAGCCAGTTGATGAATTAGGACCAGTCGATGCAAAGGAAAGATGGCCTATCCATAGGGATTCACCGCCACTTGAAGACCAGTCCACAACAAGTGAAATGTTCGAAACAGGTATTAAAGTTATTGACCTATTGTGCCCATATGCAAAAGGTGGCAAGACCGGTTTGTTTGGTGGAGCCGGTGTTGGTAAAACTGTTCTTATCATGGAGCTTATCAATAATGTTGCTATGCAGCATGGCGGTTATTCGGTATTTTGCGGTGTTGGGGAGAGAACAAGGGAAGGAAACGATTTGTGGAATGAAATGAAAGAATCAGGCGTGTTAAAAAATGCCGCTTTAGTTTATGGTCAGATGAACGAACCGCCAGGAGCAAGGGCGCGTGTTGGTTTGACAGGTTTAACAATTGCAGAGTACTTTAGAGATGTAAGTAAACTTGATATACTGCTTTTTATAGACAATATATTTAGGTTTACACAAGCAGGCAGTGAAGTTTCTGCACTTTTGGGCAGAATACCTTCTGCTGTTGGTTATCAGCCAACACTTGGCACAGATATGGGTGAGCTTCAAGAACGCATCACTTCTACAAAAAATGGTTCAATTACATCTGTTCAAGCGGTATATGTTCCTGCAGATGACCTGACAGACCCGGCACCAGCTACAACATTTTCTCACCTTGATGCTACAACGGTTCTTTCAAGACGTCTTGCTGAGCTTGGTATATATCCGGCAGTTGACCCACTTGATTCTACATCAAGAATATTAGACCCATATGTTCTTGGTGAAGAGCACTATACAGTGGCAAGAAATGTTCAAGAGATACTTCAAAGGTACAAAGAATTACAGGACATTATAGCCATACTTGGAATGGAAGAATTATCAGAAGAAGATAAGCTGATTGTTGCAAGGGCAAGAAAAATTCAAAGATTTTTATCTCAGCCTTTCTTTGTTGCAGAAGCATTTACTGGAATGAAAGGAAAATACGTTAAAGTACAGGATACAATTAAAGGTTTTAAAGGCATAATAGATGGTTTGTACGATGATTTGCCAGAGCAAGCATTTTACCTTGTTGGAACAATCGAGGATGCTATAGAGAAAGCAAAGACGCTTAAGGGGTAATTATGGATAAAATACACTGTAGTATAGTTACGCCTGAAAAAGTTATTGCAAGTAAAGAAATTGATCAGATTATAGCACCAGGCGCAAGTGGTGAGTTTGGTATTTTAGCAAATCATATGCCTTTTATAAGCATTTTAGATATAGGTGTAATCAGGCTTTTGTATGACAATTTGCAAGATAAGTATGTAATAGGCGGAGGTTATCTGGAATTTGACAACAATAGCGTAAATGTACTATGCGATGAAGTTTTTACAAAAGACAATATCACAAAAGATGAAGCGCTTAAAATGATAAGTAAAATTGAATCCAGGTTAAAAGAAGAAAAGCCCAATACACCAGAATATGAAAGTGCATATAAGGAATTAGAGAAATATAGGTATGTTATAAATATTTTATTTGAAGGGGAAAAGTGATGTCGTCAAGCATTGGATTTGAGCACATAGGTGCAATTGCAATTGTGGTTTTGGGTATTTTGCTTGTTATGTCAATTATATCTTGGACAATCATGATATATAAATGGATTCAACTATCTTCACTTAGAGCAAGAAATAATGTTTTTTTAGAAAGGTTTCTAGACGGAGAAAGCGAAAGTACGCTGGGTAGTTTTGCACGTATAAATGAATCGCTGAATGCTAGAGTTTATATGCTAAGCAAACAATCTATTTCTGTGGCCAAAGCTTATTTAGCTAAAGAAGTTAATCATTTAGAAAGGGGTTTTAGTATTCTAGCATCTGTAGGTTCAACTGCTCCTTTTGTAGGTTTGTTTGGCACTATCTGGGGTATTATAAATGCTTTCAGAAGTATTGGTCTGTCGGATTCTACAAGTATAAGTGTAGTAGCACCAGGTATATCTGAAGCATTAATTACAACTGCAGCCGGTATTTTTGTTGCAGTAGTTGCTGTAATTGGATATAACCTGCTTTATTCGCTATACACCTCTATTATAAGAGAAACAGAAAATTTTCTTGAGGCTATAGGATGAAAATAAACGGATCTAAAGGTGTTTTTTCTGATATAAACATAACACCACTTGTTGATGTAATGTTAGTACTGCTTGTAATCTTTATGGTTACTACGCCTATGCTTGTCAAAGGTATAAAGGTCAATTTGCCAAAAACACATTCAGGCAGTACCAACATTACAAAAAAAGATTTGATTGTAAGCATAGATGATCAAGGTAGAATTTATTTAAACAAGCAACAAACCGATTTGGATGGTTTAAGAAAAGCTTTTGAAAATAATCGTGGAAATGAAGTTGTAATTGAAGCAGATAAAGCTATAGAGTATGGACTTGTAGTAAGAATTATTGATATAGCCAAACAAAGCGGTATTGAAAAAGTAGGTCTTGCAACAACAAACAAATCAACAAAAACCTAATATTAAATGAAACTAGCCAGTTTTCTATTATCATTATTTATACATATCATAATTATCGGTTTATTATTTTTGCTATTTAAAAGTGTACCAACACATACAATGCCAACTTATACTGTTAGTTTATTAACGCCAGGTGAAGGCAGGGCAGGGCATCAACATACAATACAACCTCTTACTACTTCGCCTAAACCAATACCTCATGCTGCTACAACACTTCCACCAAAAATTAACAAAGAAATACAAAAAGCTCAAGAGCAGATTCCACCAAAACCACAAAATATAGAAGAACATAAAAAGGTTATTGAAAAACCGCAAACAGAACTTAAAAAAGTAGAAAAAGAAGTGCCAAAACCTAAAGTAAATCAAAAAGAAATCCAAGAAAATATCCAAAATAAAATTCAACAACTCAAAGCAAAAGCACTTCAAGAAAAAATTACGCAATTAAAAGAAGCAATGTTAGAAAATAAAATACGTGAAATTGCCCAACAGTTGAGGGAAAATTCACAAACTCAATCTGGTGTAGGCAATATTAAAGCCCAAGGCAGTGGAGTTGGTAATCAGGATAAACTTTTTTCTGATTATTTATCTGTTGTGCAGGGAATCATTCATTCAAACTGGTTTGTAGACCAAAATTTATTACCTAATAATAGACTTGTGACTCGTGTTAAAATTACAATTGCACCAGACGGTAAAATAATTAGTGTTAATATTATAAAATCTAGTGGAAACCCATACTATGATAGGACTGTTATAACGGCAATTAATAATTCCACGCTTCCACCTGTGCCTCAAAAGTACTTAAATAATAGAAATACTCTTGACTTAGTTTTAAATTTCTTTATAAAAGATTAAGGAGGTATACAATGAAGAAAGTTATATTTTTTTTAATTATGCTATTTTTCGTATGCAGTGGTGTATCATATGCTCAAAATTATGAATTAAATATTACCAATCCAAATTATCAAAAAATTATAATCAATGTATACAATCTTCAATCTTCGAACCCTCAATTAGCATCAAAAGTAAAGAGTGTCATAATAAGAGATCTAAATATGAGTGGTTTTTATCAAGCAAATAATATAAATTCAACAATTACCAATCCATCTGATATTACTGGTTGTAGTTATGGTATCTATGGTAGCGTTAGTGGTGTTGAAAATAATGTTGTTTTAAATGCAATAGTATATGATGTTACAAATCAAAAAATTGTTATAGATACTAAAATTACAGCAAATAATTTTGCATGGGTTTCACATAAATTAGTAGATAAATTTATGCTGTATGATACCGGTATATATGGCCCTTTTGAAAGCAAAATCATATTTTCAGCAGGATCAAAAAACGTTAAAAACTTATATATAGCTGATTTTGATGGAGAAAATATACAACAAATAACACACTATAATACTAATTTATTGCTCCCAATGTGGACAACAGATAATGAGGTAAGTTTTACTGCTTATTTGAATAAATATCCAAGTGTATATTTATTAAATTTATCAAATGGCCATGTTAGAAGTTTATATTCTGCTTCAAATTTTAGTGAAAATGGTACTTACTATAAGAATGGTCTATATGCAGTTTCGATCAATAAAAATTCGAATATAAATATTTTTCTAGTTGATAAAGCTGGTAATATTGTTAAACAATTAACAAACAATAATGGTATAACAATATCGCCTTACTTTACTCCTGATTTATCAAAGATGATTTATGTTTCAAATTCTGAAGGTTCTCCTCAAATTTATTCTTTGGATTTAGGATTAGGCGTTTCGACTAGACTAACGTATAATTGTCCAAATTCTCAATCTCCAGCAGTTTCACCAGACGGTACCAAAATTGCATATATTTGTGCAGGTTCA
>NZ_JAGDWY010000074.1:20701-35651 GCF_023256235.1 Desulfurella sp. | reverse complement strand
AAACTTATTGAGAGTTTAAGGAGGTTTTAATGTATATAATATATGGCATATTAGCATTAGTAGTTATGATAATAATACATGAATTTGGACATTTTATTGTTGCAGTATTAAGTGGAGTAAAGGTAGAAAGATTTTCTATAGGTTTTGGGCCAGTCTTACTAAAAAAACAAACCAAAATAACAGAGTTTGTAATATCAGCTGTACCACTTGGCGGGTATGTTAAAATGAAAGGAGAAGACCCAAATAGTATTGATGAAAACGACAAAGAAGGTGCGTTTTATGCCCAAAGTGTTTATAAAAGAATGCTTATTGTGTTTGCCGGCCCTTTTTTTAATATTCTATCTGCTGTCTTGTTTTTTGCTATTGCATATTTTGTTGGCATACAGACTCTATCGCCACAAATTGGAAAAGTTTTAAAGGATTCTCCAGCTTACTATGCGCATTTGCAACCAAAAGATAAAATATTGGAAATTAACAATATAAAAGTGAATACATGGGAAGATATGTCTAAAATAATTAAAACTCACAATAATTTAGATATTGTTATTCAAAGGGATGGTAAAATAGTCAGAGTCAATATTAAACCAAAGACAAAAATTGTAAAAAATCCTTTGGGATACAAAGAAAAAATTAATGTTATAGGAATTTTACCTTCCGGTGAAACAATACTTGTTAGGTATCCCATCTGGAAATCTTTATATTTAGGTATTGAAAAAACAATTTACATTACAAAATTGACTATCGAAGGTATTATTAGACTTATTGGCGGTTTTATACCATCTTCTGAGGTTGGGGGGCCTATAATGATAGTTGATATTGCAAGCAAAGCTGCTCAGGCCGGGTTTGGTGCATTTTTGATATTTGCAAGTATTATAAGTATAAATCTTGGATTATTAAATTTGTTTCCTATACCCGTATTGGATGGTGGTCATTTGATGTTTTTTACAATTGAAGCGATAAGAAAAAAACCTGTTAGTGAAAAATTCCAGATAGCTGCTCAAAAGGTTGGTATAGCGCTTTTGATAGCATTGATGGTTTTTGCATTTTACAATGATATAAAACGATTTTTTATACCTAAAAGTACAGCAACTCATAGTATAATTAAAAAATGAGTTTTATTCAAAGAAAAAAAACAAAAAAAATATTTGTTGGCAATGTGGCAATAGGCGGTTTTGAGCCAATAAGTGTACAATCTATGACAAATACCGATACAAGAGATGTTAATGCTACACTTGCTCAAATAAATTCATTATATGCAAAAGGTTGTGAAATAGTAAGATGTGCAGTAGTAGATGAACAAGCTTCTAAGGCAATTTCTGTAATAAAGCAAAAAGCACCCATACCTATAATAGCAGATATTCACTTTGATTATAAGCTTGCAATAAGTTCTATTGAAAACAATGCAGATTGCGTTAGAATAAACCCCGGCAATATTGGTAGCTTTGATAAAGTAAAATCAATTGTTGAAGCTGCAAAAAGTCACAACATACCATTGCGCATAGGTGTTAACAGCGGGTCTCTGGAAAAGAATTTGCTAACAAAATATAATCATGTGTGCGCAGATGCTTTAGTAGAAAGTGCTTATAACTGGATTGCAAGGTTTGAAGATATGGGGTTTACTAACTTTAAAATATCAATAAAATCTTCTAACGTAGAAGATACTATTTTAGCTTATGAAAAAATATCTTCTATGGTTGATTATCCTTTACATATAGGCCTGACAGAAGCGGGAGGTGATTTTGAAGGTATAATAAAATCAACTTGTGCTGTTAGCGTTTTATTAAGAGAAGGTATTGGTGATACAATAAGAATATCTTTAACGGATAGTCCAGAAAAAGAAATTGATGTTGCTTTTGAGATTTTAAATGCTTTAGGTTTAAGAAAAAAACAATCAATAGAGTTTATTTCTTGTCCAACTTGTGGTAGAATAGAAATAGATTTAATTGAATTAACAAAACAGGTGAAAGAAAGATTGGCACATATAAAAAAACCAATAAAGGTGGCAATTATGGGATGTGTTGTAAACGCATTGGGCGAGGCTAAAGAAGCAGATTTAGCAATAGCTGGTGGGAGGCATTTTGGTCTAATTATCCAGAATGGTAAAATTGTTAAAAAAGTTAGAGAAAGTGATTTGCTTGATAGTTTTGTTGAACAGGTTGAAGAGTATGTTAAAAAAGAATATTAAAACATTCTGTTACTGTAGTGCAATTATTTTAATGCTTTCATCTTGTGCTAGTATGCCTTCTGCTAGTACATCGTATAATATTAAAGAACTAGATTTGAAACAATATTCAAATAGCAGTGATTATCATTACTTAATGGCATATACATACTTTTATAATAATAATATAAAAGAGGGTATAAAACAGTACGAATTATTTTTAAAAAATAATCCAAAAAAACATTTTTTTATTGAATTTGTAAATATGCTAATAAGATTTAGAGATTTTAATAAAGCTCAGGAAGTTTTGCAAAAAGCAATAGAAAATTATCCAAAAGACAATCAACTGTATCTATTGCTTTCTGATGTTTATGTTATTCAAAAACAATATCAAAAAGCCATTGATGTTTTAGTTAAATCTGGCATAAAAACTTTTGACGTATACAAAAATATTGCTATATTATATGCTCAGCTTGGTGATATAAACAATGCAATAAATTATTTAATGCAAGCTAGGCAATTTAGCGATAAAGGTGAAGTGTATTTTTATATTTCTCAGGTTTATTATAAATTTGATCTTGATAACAATGCATTAAATTATCTTCAAATGTCAGCGAGCTATAAATATCCAAAAGCATACATTGCTTTAGGCGATTTATATGCTCAGCACAATAATTATACTAAAGCATTAAAATATTATGAGGATTTTCTAAAATTGCCTAACAAGAATAAAGAAGAAGAGGTTTATGTTTATACTACTTTAGCAAGTATTTATTATTCAATAGACAAGGATTTAAAAAAGGCAATAGAATACTATAGAAAAGCTTATAATTTAGATAGATCTCAGATAAATCTTGAAAGACTTTCTTATTTACTTTTGCAAAACAAAAATTATAAAGAAACTGTGGATCTTTTAAGTAATAATCCAGATATAGAACATTCGCCAACTTTGAAGTATTTTTTAGGTGTAGCTTATTTTAGTTTAAAAAATTATAAACAAGCGTTGCTTGAACTATCTGATGTTGATTTTGCCAGCGATTTGTATACTGATGCTCAAGCTAAAAAAGCTCTTTGTTACCTTGAGCTAAAAGAACCTCAAAAAGCTATAGAGACAATTCAAAAGGCTATTGAACTAAACCCAAATGAAGAACTATACAAAACGTATTTTTATATATTGAATCAGCAAAAAGATTGGGATGGATTGATTGATGCACTCAAAAATTCAACTAAAGTAATAAAAGATAAAGAAAAAATATATTTTTATTTAGCTGATGTATATTATGACAAAAAACATGATAAACAAAAAGCAATTCATTTTTTAAATGAAGCTCTAAGAATCAATCCAAATGATCCGGAAGTGCTAAATTATTTGGGGTACCTTTATATTGATGAAAATATTGATTTGAAGGCTGGCATAGAAATGGTTAAAAAAGCTTTAAAACTTCAGCCAAATAATCCATACTATTTAGACAGTTTAGGTTGGGGATATTTTAAAGAAGGCAAATTAAAGCAAGCTTTGTATTATTTGGAAAAAGCTAATAAATTATTAAAAAAACCAGAAAATACAATAGCCTTGCATCTTGCAAGAATTTATCAAGCTTTGGGTTATAATTTAAAAGCAAAAAAAATAGCTCTTGATGTGCTAAAAACTGATCCGCAAAATCGAGAAGCTAAAAAATTGATTCAAAAATTAAAATGAAATATTTGATTGCTTTGTCTTTATTTTTGGGTTATTATAATATATGTTTTGCTTCAAATATATATGCTACAATAGAAAATGGTCAAATTGTATACAAGAATAGGCCAACTTTTTTTAGTAATGTTATTAATAACCCTAATTACAAAAGATCTTTTATTAAAGATCTTTTAGAAAAAGCTGCTCAGAAGTATGGTGTAAACGAAAGGTTTGTTTTGGCAATTGCTATGGCAGAATCTGGTTTGAATCACTCAGCTATTTCAAACAAAGGGGCTATTGGCGTTATGCAAATAATTCCGTCCACAGCATCTTTATTAAATATCAATCCTTATAATTTAGAGCAGAATATTTATGGTGGTGTAAAATATTTAAAATTTTTACTGGACAAATATTCCGGTAATTACACTTTGGCAGCTGCAGCTTATAACTGCGGTCCAAATAACGTAGATAAATATAACGGTGTACCTCCTTTTGCGGAAACAATCAACTATGTTAAAACAGTAATGGCTTATTTTGATGGTTCAACTTCAATTTTGGCTTACAATAATCCAAAAAGCACAAAGTCTAATAAAAAACCAATGAAGATAGTTGAGAGAAATGGAATATACACAAATATACCAAATGTATCATGGTAATTCATAAAAGTATTCCAAATGTTTTATCAATAACACGAATTATTATAACCGTTCCTGTAATACTTTTGCTTGAGTCTCATCACAATTACACGGCTTTGGTACTTTTTTTGATAGGCGCCTTAAGTGACTATCTTGATGGTTATCTGGCAAGGAAAAAGAAACTTGTGAGTAATATAGGTAAATTGCTAGATCCGCTTGCAGATAAAATTTTTGTTATAAGTTTGTTTGTTGCTATGATTAAGATAATAAATGTACCATATTGGCTTGTTTTAATAATAATTTTTAGAGAATTTGCTGTTACAGGCTTAAGAGCGCAACTTGCAGCAAAAAATTTTATTTTGCCAGCCCTTATTCAAGGTAAGATTAAAACTTTTAGTCAATTTGTTGCTTTAGGTTTTTTAATTGTAGGTTATCAAAATAAAACTTTTTTCGATATAGGTATGATTTTTCTTTATATTACAGTAATCACAACTTTAACTTCAGGTATTGAATACTACATTAGGTATTGGAAAGCAATTAATGAGTAAATTAAAACAAATTTTATCAATGATAAAATTTGAACATAGTATTTTTGCTTTACCCTTTGCTTATATTGGTATGCTATTATCAAATCACTTCAATTTAAAAATAACTATTTTAATAACTATAGCTATGATTAGCGCAAGAAGTGTTGCAATGACATTAAATCGAATTATTGACTATAGGATTGATAGTTTGAATCCCAGGACAAAAAATAGAGAATTGCCTCGGGGTATAGTTAAACTAAAAGAAGCATGGTTATTTGCCATTATTTTTCTTTGTATATTTGAGGTATCTGCTTATTTGCTTAATCCTTTAGCTTTTAAGTTATCATTTGTTGCTTTATTTTTTTTAGTTACTTATTCTTACACAAAAAGGTTTACATGGTTGTGTCACATCTATTTAGGTATAACAGATGCTATTGCTCCTTTGGGTGGATTTGTTGGTGCTGCAGGGTATTTGGATATGAATATTTTTTATCTGGCATTATTTGTAGCTTTTTGGATTGGTGGTTTTGATATCCTGTATGCTTTACAGGATTTAGAGTTTGACTTAAAAAATGGTGTTTATTCAATTCCAGTAAAGTTTGGCCCAAATTTTGCAAGAATAATTGCAGCTATATTTCATTTGGTAGCTTTTGTTTTTTTATTAATTACAATATATTTATATAAGCTAAATTACTTTGCTTATATCGGGGCTTTTTTGGTTTTGGGTTTATTGATTTTTGAACATCTTTTAGTTGATCCCAAAGATTTAAAGAAAATTAATATTGCTTTTTTTAATATAAATAGTTATATTAGCATAGTGCTGATTGTTGTATTTTTATTAGGTAGGTTTGTAAATGTCTGAAGAAGGTTATCGTTTAATAGAATCAAAATTTGTTATATACTATACGAAAATTACTCAAGAACAATTGCAAAAAGAAAAAGAAGAAATTAATAGAATAGAAAGTCACGATGATAGCTTTAATTTTTTAATGGCACAAAATAATATTGATTCTTCATATGATAACCTGAATAAAGCTTTTGTTGTTATGATGAAAGAAATAGATGCAAAATTAAATTATTTAATTACGCTTTTACGCGATGGCAAAGAAAAAGAAAAATTTTTAAATTATAATAAATCCTATACCTGTTCTGTCAGTGCAAGTGAAATTAATTTTATAAATAATAGTTCTTTGCAAATAGGTGATTTTTTATCTATTTCTTTTTTTCTACCTATTTCTTCTCATAATGAAATAAAAGCGACAGCTAAAGTTGAAGATATTTTTCAAAAAAATGGAAATTCTTGTGCAAAAGCTAAATTTATCGATATAAATAAAAACAGTCAAGAATTAATTATATATTATGGGTTACTATTAGACAGAGAAAGGTTAAAATCAAAGCAACTAGAACTATGAAAGAAAATACTTTTATTATTTTTCAGATATTATTTGATATTGTTATAATAGGATATTTGGTATGGCAAAAATATATTGATTCCAAACTTAACAGATCTTATTCATCATTAATTGTGTCCATTAAGGATTTATTAAATCAGCAAAAAAATATGATTGAGCTTGCTAATAAAAAAATTGAATCTCAGCAAGAAAGTCTTGTAAAAGTATTGGATGATGTACGTCAAAAAAATACTGTTCTTACAGAATTAATAAAAAGTGTTAAAATAAAAACATTTGAAAATGATACCAAAGAAAAAATTATGCAAATGTTCAATAAGCAGATATCAATTGAAGAAATATCAAACCAATTAAATATTCCAAAAGGCGAAGTGGAATTAATCGTTAAACTATACCAGGGAGGTTGAATGAAAAAAATTGAAGCTATAATAAAGCCTTTTAAACTAGATAGCGTAAAAGAAGGTCTGAATGAAATCGGGATAAAGGGTATTACAATAAGTGAAGTTAAAGGCTATGGTAGACAGAAAGGTCATACAGAAATTTACAGAGGTGCAGAGTATATTGTTGATTTTTTACCAAAAATAAAAATAGAAGTTGTTGTAGGTGACAATCAGGTTGATTCAGTTATTGAGAAAATAATAGAAAATGCAAAAACTGGAAAAGTTGGTGATGGAAAAATTTTTGTAATACCTATTGAAGAAGCTATAAGGATAAGAACAGGCGAAAAAGGCGAAGATGCTGTATGAATTTAGGCAAAATATACTTGACATTAAAATATTAAGAGCTACAATATTATGTAAAATATTTTTTAGGAGGTATTTGGAACATGAATTCAAAAGGTATTAAGATTGCGTTGATGGCAGCATTCCTAGCAAGCAGTTTAACTTTGGCGTCCTGCCAGAAAAAGCAAGCTACGAATGCAACAAACACAACAAACACAACAAATGTAACTAACGCGACAAATGCAACAGCTCCATCTAATGCTACTAACGCTACAAATGCAACAACTTCTACTAACGCTACAAATGCAACAACTTCTACTAACGCTACAAAATCAAGCAGCAAAGAAATGAAAAAAGAAGCTGCGCCAACAACAAGTAAGTCATCTGCATCAAAAGCTGCAAAACCAAAAGTAGAAGGTTGTTAGTTGGTTTTACGGGTGAGTTTACTACTCACCCATTTTTAATATTTAATGCTATTAGATAACGACGCAAGTTATGTATTGTCCCTTATAAGCGCAAAGGCGATAACTAAATTAGCTGGATTATTAAAAAAGGGTGCTACTGCGTTACCAGGATATTTTGTCGAAAAGCTAAATCCTGATTTTTTAAAAACAATTAGTCCTCAATTGGAAAATTGTGTTTTAGTTACTGGGACAAACGGTAAAACAACAACATCAGGTTTGATAGTTCATTTATTAACAAAAGAAAATAAAAAGGTTATAAATAATCATTCCGGTTCTAACTTAAAGCGTGGGGTTATTAGTTCGATAGTTCCACACCTATCTTTAAACAAAAAATTTGTTCAAAAATTTGATTACTTTGTTTTTGAATGCGATGAATTTGCCTTAGAAAAGATAACTCAAGATATAAAAGCAAATTATATTGTTATGCTAAATTTATTTAGAGATCAATTGGATCGATATGGTGAAATAGAGACAATTAGAAAGAGGTGGAGTACTTTAATCTATAATAATCCTCATGTGCATTACATTGCTAATGCCGATGATCCTTCTGTTGCTTCTTTATTTTATAAAAAAGATCTAAAAGTTTCTTATTTTGGTTTAATCGATTATAAAATCACACAGGACAATCTTAAAGATGTTTTGTTTTGTCCAATTTGTGGAGGCAGATTGGATTATAAAAAACGCTATTTTTCTCACATTGGGGATTATTTTTGTACAAATTGCGACTTTAAAAGGCCTGAACCAGATTTGTCTGCAAAAATTTTTCAAGACTCAACAAAGATAGAAGTAAATTATCGTGAAAAAAAATATTTCACAACAATGCCATTGCAGGGAAAATACAATATTTATAACATTGCAGCATCATTTTTGACGTGTATAGAACTAGGTTATAATATAGGTGAATTATGTGCAAATATTTCGGATTTTAAATCTACATTTGGAAGATATGAACTCATTAATTATAAGAACAAAGAGATTTTTTTAATTTTGGTGAAAAATCCTGTTGGTTTTACACAAGCTTTAGAATCAAGCATTGATGATAATAAAAAAAATTTTATATTCATCCTCAATGATAACATAGCTGATGGTAAAGATGTTTCTTGGATCTGGGATGTGAATTTTGATCTATTAAATAACAAAATAAACGAATTAATGATTGGCGGTACCCGCATGTTTGATATGGCATTGAGAATAAAATATGCAGATATTGGCGTAAAAAAATTTATTTTTTTTGATACTTTCAAAGAGCTTTTTGACAAAATTGAACAATCAAATAATAGTACTTTCCATATATTTTTAACATACACAGCATTAATTGAATTAAAAAATCATTTAAGTAAGAAAGGTTATAAAAGTTTTTATGAACAATGAAAAGCTTTCTTTGGATATCACCTTTCTCTTTCCAAACACAATGAGCACATATGGGGATAGTGGTAACATTTTGGCTTTAAAAAAGCGTTGCGAATGGAGAGGTGTTGAAGCTTTTATACACTATAGTGACATTTATGATAGCATTTATTCATCTGATATATATTTTTGGGGGGGCGGGCAAGATATAGCTCAAGAAATTGTTTCAAATAATTTTAGCCAGCAAAAAATAGATTTTTTGAATAATGAAGTTGAGAAAAGTAAGGTTGTTTTGCTTATTTGTGGTTCATATCAATTGATGGGTAAGTATTATATTGATTCAAATAATAAGAAAATTACAGGTATTGGTATTTTGGATGTTTATACACAAAGTTCACCAAAACGCATGATAGGTAATACTGTAATTGAAATTAATACTAAAATAAAACTAAAAATAAAAAAAATTATTGGATTTGAAAATCATAGTGGACAAACTTTTTTAGGAAAAAATATTGAACCATTTGGTTATGTTAAGCTTGGTTTTGGTAATAATGGTTTTGATAAAACGGAAGGCGCTCTTTTTAAAAATATCATTGCTTGTTATCAACATGGACCATTATTGCCAAAAAACCCTCATTTGACCGATTATATAATTTTAAAAGCACTCGAGAATAAATATGGTTTAAGTGTAAATTTACAAGAATTGGATGATTCTTTAGAGCTTAAAGCTTTTAATACACTATTGAATAGATTTAAAATTTAATCGTTAGAATTTATAAAACTATAGAAAATTTTTAATACATCTTTTTGTTAGTAAAGAAGTTTTTATTACTAAAGAAAAAGCCACTACTGTAAACTTGACATTGTAGAATATTTCATATAAAATGCGTTAAAATTTTAAGGGGGTGAGCAAAAGTAAAGCAAGTATTATAAAAAATAGAATATAAATTCAATTTAGGAGGGTCTATGTCTGACAAATTTAAGATCTATTGGACAAAGGTTGATGAAGCGCCTTACTTGGCAACGTTTTCATTGTTACCCGCAGTTGAAAGGTTTTTAAAAGCTGCAGGTATTAATGTGGAGATCAAAGATATCTCGGTAGCAGGTAGAATACTTGCCAATTTTCCTGAATACTTAAAAGAAGATCAAAGAGTTCCAGATGATTTGGGTGAGCTTGCAGAGTTGGTTAAATTGCCAGATACTAATGTTATAAAATTACCTAACATTAGCGCTTCTGTTCCACAATTGGTTGCCGCAATTAAAGAATTACAAGATAAAGGTTACAATGTGCCAAATTACCCAGAAGAGCCAAAAACAGAAGAAGAAAAGAAGATAAAAGAAACTTATTCAAAAGTATTAGGAAGTGCAGTAAATCCTGTACTAAGGGAAGGCAATAATATTAGAGCTATATCCAAAGCTGTAAAAGAAAGCGCTAAAAAGTATCCAGATTCTATGGGTTTACCATTAAAGCAGTGGAGTAAAGATTCCAAAACGCACGTAGCACATATGAATGGTGGTGACTTCTACGAACATGAAAAATCAATTACAACAGATAAACCAATGAAAGTAAAAATTGAATTTGTTGATGAAACTGGTAAGTCTGAGACTCTAAAAGAGGTGGCATTACAGGAAAAGGAAGTTTTTGACGGAACATTTATGGATGTAGAAGCTTTGCAAAAATTTTATGGTGAAGAAATAGCTAAAGCCAAACAAGAAGGAATACTTTGGTCATTGCATCTTAAAGCCACTATGATGAAAGTATCTGATCCTGTAATGTTTGGTTTTGCTGTAAAAGAATATTATAAAGATGTTTTTGTAAAACACGAACAAACATTCAAGGAAATTGGTGTAAATCCAAACAATGGTGTTGCAGATATTTACTTAAAAATAAAAAAAATACCAGAAAACAAACAAAAAGAAATTGAAGCTGACATTCAATCTGTTTATGAAAAAAATCCACCATTATTTATGGTTGATTCAGACAAAGGTGTTACCAACCTCCATATGCCAAATCTTGTTATAATTGATGCTTCGATTCCTACAATAGTAAGGGATGGTGGTAAAGCGTGGGGTCCAGATGGAAAACAAAATGATGTTAAAGTGGTTATACCAGATAGATGTTACGCCACAATGTATAAAGAAATAATTGAAGACTGCAAAATAAACGGCCAGTTTGATAGAACAACAATGGGATCAGTTACAAACATTGGACTTATGGCTATGAAAGCTGAAGAATATGGTTCACATGATAAGACCTTTATGGCTCCTGCAAATGGAACTTTTAAAGTCATAGATGAAAACAATAATGTTTTATTTGAGCACAGCGTTAAAAAAGGTGATATCTGGAGAGGTTGCCAGGTAAAAGATGCTGCTGTTAAAAACTGGGTGCAAATAGCAGTAGAAAGGGCAAAACAGACCAAAAATTCTACTGTATTCTGGCTTGATGAAAATAGAGCTCATGATGCACAATTAATTAAAAAAGTTAATGAATATCTAAAAGCATACGATACAACTGGTTTGGATATACGCATACTAAAGCCACAGGAAGCAATGAAGTTTACAGTAGCTAAAGTTCGAAAAGGTGAAGATGTTATAGCTGTTACAGGTAACGTGTTGAGAGATTATTTGACTGACCTTTTCCCAATTTTAGAAGTTGGTACAAGCGCAAAAGTTCTTTCCATTATACCATTGCTAGCTGGCGGAAGGGTATCTGAAGCAGGTGCTGGCGGTTCTGCTCCCAAACATGTTGAGCAATTTATCGAACAGGGTCATTTGAGATGGGATTCAACAGCAGAATTTACTGCCATTACAACAGCTTTGAGATTTTTTGAGGAAAAATATGGTGATAAAAAATCAAAAATTTTGGCTGATACATCTGAGACTGCTTTAACTAAACTTTTAGCAAATAAACAATGGCCAGGAAGAAAGCCAGGTGAGTTAGATAACAGAGGGCAGCATTATTATTTTGTTAAATATTGGGCTGAAAGTTTGGCTCAACAAACAGAAGATAAAGAATTGCAAACTAAATTTTCAAAGCCAGCCAAAGAATTGGGCGATAACGAGTCAAAAATTATAGAAGAATTAAAAGCGGCAGCTGGCAAACCTGCTAATATAAATGGTTACTATTTTCCAGATGAAGATAAGCTGTCTTTGGCAATGAGGCCAAGCAAAACATTAAATTCTATAATAGATTCAATTTAATTTTAAAGGAGAAAAAAAATGGCAGAAGAACGATTACCTGTTGTTGTAAACGAAGCTTTATGCACTGCTTGTGGCATATGCATTAAAGTATGCCCAAAAAATGTACTTGAGCTTGTAGAAGATTTACATGTTTGGACTGGTTCAATGTGTAAGGTAGTAAGACCCGAGGATTGTATCAGGTGTAAATTTTGCGAAAACGCCTGTCCTCATTTTGCAATTGAAGTGGTAGATATTGGTCTTGAGATAACATTTAAAGATAGTAAGGGTAATATTGTTACAAAGTCCAAATAAAGGGAGGAAAAATGTCTAACGTAGAAATAGCAAACGGTAATGAATTGGTAGCAGAAGCAGCTATAGCTGCTGGCTGTAGATTTTATGCAGGATATCCTATAACACCTTCAAGTGAGATACCAGAACATTTATCTAAAAGGATGCCTGAAGTCGGTGGCGTATTTATGCAATTTGAAGATGAAATTGCAAGTGTAATTGCTGCAATTGGCGCAAGTTATGCTGGTTATAAATCTATGACCGCAACCAGTGGTCCAGGCTTATCTCTAAAACAAGAAGGTATAGGCCTTGCCTGTATGATGGAATTACCTATTGTTATTGTAGATGTTATGAGAGGTGGTCCATCTACGGGTTTACCAACACGTGTTTCTCAAGCTGATTACATGCAGGCTCGTTGGGGAACACATGGCGATCATATGATAATTGCTATTGCTCCATCAACTTTGATAGAGACATATACGGAAACAATTAGGGCATTCAATTTAGCAGAAAAATACAGAACACCTGTAATATTGTTAACAGATGCTGTACTTGCACATTTGCACGGCAGGGTTGAGATACCAGATATATCAAATTTTGAGATTATAGAAAGGACGCAGCCAAGTGTTCCACCAGAAGAATATTATCCTTATGATGTTGAACGCTTTGGTATGATTCCACCTCTTCCAAATAAAGACAACTGGAGAAAGTACAAATTTCACATGACAGGTTTAAACAAAGATAAAACTGGTTTTCCAACTGTTGATTCTAAAAAAGTTGAAGAAGATGAAGAAAGAATGATAAACAAAATAATGAACAATATAAAAGATATTGAAAGTTTTGAATATTATAGAGTAGATGACGCTGATGTCCTTGTAATAGCATATGGTACAAACGCTACTGCAGCTAGGGTTGCAATAGATGAGGCAAGATCTAAGGGTATTAAAGTAGGTATGTTTAGACCAATTACTGTATGGCCTTTCCCTGAAGCTCAAGTGTTTGATCTAAGTAAAAAATTTAAAAAGATTATTGTAAGTGAAATAAATTTAGGTCAGATGCTATACGAAGTTCAAAGAGCTTCAAAAGGAAACTCTGAAATATTTACTGTTTTACAAGCCGCTGGAGTTCCTATTAGGCCTCAGCAGATACTCGAAAAAATTGAGGAGGTATCTAAATGAGTGTTGATTATTCAAAATATCTAAGAATGGATAAATTACCATTATACTGGTGTCCTGGCTGTGGCAATGGTACAGTTTTAAAAGCTTTGCTTACTGCAATTGATGAGCTTGGATGGGATAATAATGACATTGCAATGGTATCTGGTATTGGATGTTCTGCGAGGGGTCCTGGATATGTAAATTTTCATACATTTCATACACTACACGGTAGAGCAGTGCCTGCTGCAACGGCTATCAAAATGTGCCATCCAGATATGCATGTTATAGTGTTTTCAGGTGATGGTGATATGACAGCTATCGGTGGCAATCATTTTATACATGCTTGTAGGAGAAATATAGATATTACACTGATAGTAGTAGATAACTGGATTTACGGTATGACTGGGGGACAGTATTCACCATTAACACCAACTGGTACGAAAGCTTCGACTATGCCAAGAGGAAATATTGATCCTACATTTGACATTGTAGAACTTGCCAAAGGCGCAGGTGCAACATTTGTAGCAAGAGGTTCGGTCGCAGAGCCTGTGATGCTTAAAAATTATATAAAAAAAGCGCTTGAGCACAAAGGAACAAGTGTTATTGATGCATTATCAAACTGCCATATACAATGGGGCAGGAGAAACAAGTTTGGAGATCCAGTGAAGCTTGTTGATTATATAAAAAGCGTTACGATAAGCCAAGCAAAAGCTGCTAAACTTTCAAAAGAAGAGCTTGAAGGTAAGTATATAACAGGTATTTTTGTAGACGATTCTACAAAGAAAGAATACACTCAAAGCTACAAAGAGCTTATCGAAAAAGCTCAAGCAAAGGCTTAAAGGAGATTGATATGGGATTGCATTATGAGTTAAGGTTTGTAGGTATTGGTGGACAGGGTAATATGCTTGCTGGCACAATAATTGCAGAAGCAGCAGTTTATTATGAAAATAAATATGCTACGCAGGTTCCTACATATACATCTCAAGTTCGAGGCGGTCCAACAAAAGCTGATGTTATAATTTCAGACGAGCCAATTCAATTTGCAGAAGCAACACATATAGATTTTTTGCTGGCACTTGATCAGAGAACATACGATATGTATAAAAAAGATTTAAAAGAAGGTGCTATAGTATTGGTAGATAGCGGACTTGTTAACATACCGGAAGAAGACCATAAAAAATGGGATGTTTATGGTTACCCGATTGTAAAAACTGCTAAATACGATATAGGGAATGTAGTTACAGCAAATATATTAGCTGTAGGTATGACGGTGGAATTAACTGGCATTCTTGATAAAGAAAATGTAAAAAAAGCTATAGCAGATAGAGTACCTCCTGCATTTTTAGATCTGAACATGAAAGCATATGAGACAGGTATTGAAATAG
>NZ_JAGDWY010000074.1:20249-20691 GCF_023256235.1 Desulfurella sp. | reverse complement strand
TTTAAACTTATAAAAAAAGAAGGGCATAACCCTTCTTTTTTTATTTTATATTAATAAATGGAGGTGACATGGATCCAGAAATTTGGTTTACAGAAAAATATGGTAATAATGTTGGGTTGACATTCAAGGTCAAAGAAATATTGAAAACACAAACGAGTCAATATCAAAGACTTGATATTATTGATACTTATGAGTTTGGCAAGGTAATGCTGCTTGATGGGCTTGTTATGTTAACGCAAAAAGACGAATTTATTTATCATGAAATGATTAGTGCAGTTGCAGTAATGTCTTTAAAAAACAGAAACAAAGCATTAATTATTGGTGGCGGCGATGGTGGTACTGCAAGAGAATTAACTAAATATGATTTTAAAAAAATTATCGAAGTTGAAATAGATGAAGTTGTAGTGGAAAACTCCAAGAAGTTTTTGGATTTTACAGCATG
>NZ_JAGDWY010000074.1:2257-20239 GCF_023256235.1 Desulfurella sp. | reverse complement strand
AAAAGAGTTGAAGTGATTATTGGTGATGGCATAGAATTTGTTAAAAATACAAGTGAAAAGTTTGATTTAATTATTATTGATTCCACAGATCCATTTGGAGCAGCAGAGGGTTTGTTTAGCGGAGAATTTTACAGTAATGTTTATAATATTTTAAATGATGATGGTATAGTTGTTGCACAAGCCGAAAATCCATATTACAACCCTGATTGGTTTTTGAAGTCTCGAAAAAACATGCAAAAAGCATTTGGCGCAAATACACTCAATTATTGTGCATTTATTCCAACATATCCTTCTGGTATGTGGTTATTTTCTATAGGTTACAAAAACATTAATCTACACGATTATTTTAATGAAGAATTGTATAAAAAAAATGCAAATTCATATAAATACTACAATAATCAAATTCATAAAGCTTGTTTTGTTCTGCCGCAGTTTGTTTTAAAATTAATAAAATAAATTTTTATATATAGAAGGTGATCTTTATGGAAAAAATATCTATTTTGGGTACGGGATATGTGGGTTTAGTTACAGGCAGTTGTTTTGCATATCTTGGTCATAAAGTTATTTGTCTTGATATAAATAAAGAAAAAATTGAAAAATTAAAAAAAGGCGAGATACCAATTTATGAACCTCAGCTTGATAAAATTGTTACATTAGCTCAAGAATCGGATAACATAGAGTTTACAACAAACTATGATTATGCCATTAAAAATTCTGATTTTATTTTCATTGCAGTGGGAACGCCATCTTTGCCTGACGGTTCTGCAGACTTAAGTTTTGTTGAAGATACACTAAAAACTATAGCATCTTATATAAACGAAAACGATTTTAAGATAATTGTAAATAAATCTACAGTACCAGTTGGCACAGGTAGGTGGGCCACAAAATTACTAGAAAGTGAATTACTAAAAAAAGGAATAAAAGAGCCAGGTAAACATTTTTGCGTAGTTTCTAACCCTGAATTTTTAAGGGAAGGCAAAGCGGTAGAAGATTTTATGAATCCCGATAGGATAGTAATAGGCTCAGATAATAAGGATATAGCACTTAAAACTGCTTCTTTGTATTCAACACTAAATCCACCAATGATAATAACAAATCTTCCAACAGCTGAAATGATAAAGTATGCATCTAATGCATTTTTGGCTACAAAAATTTCATTTATAAATGAAATGGCGAACCTAAGTGAAAAAATTGGCGCAGATATAGAAATAGTTTCAAAAGGTATGGGTTTAGATAAACGTATAGGTCCATATTTTTTGAAAGCGGGTTTAGGTTTTGGCGGTTCTTGCTTTCCAAAAGATGTAAAAGCTTTAATACATACATCAAGAAAATACAATGTTGAATCATCTATTTTAGATGCTGTGATAAAAGTAAACGAAAATCAAAAAATCAAACCTATTGAAATATTAAAACAACTAAATATTGATTTAAATGGTGCCAAAGTTGCTTTATGGGGACTTGCATTTAAGCCTGATACAGATGATATTAGAGAAGCTGCCTCACTTACTATTATAAATGAGTTGTTAAAAAATAATTCAATTGTATTTGCATATGATCCAATAGTAAAGAGTTTGCCTATTGCAAATAAAAATTTAATTATTACAAAAGATAAATATGAGGCATTGGATAAAAGCGACATATTAATTCTTGTAACTGAATGGGATGAGTTTAAAAATATTGAGTTTAAACGTTTTAGAGATAAAATCGTTATTGACGGAAGAAACATCTGGGAAAAAAATATCCTAAAAAAATACACAAAAATTTGTTTTAGTATCGGTAGATGAAAGAAAAAAATTACTATGTATGTTCAAATTGTGGATTTAAAACTACCAAATGGGCAGGTAAATGCCCAAATTGTGGTGAATGGAACACGTTAAAACAAGAAACACAAAATAAGCATAAAAATCCCAGTTTAAATATAGTCAGCTTAGACGAGATAAATTTACAGGAAACTATTACTTACAAAACCAATTATAAGCAGATAGATGATTTTTTAGGTGGTGGATTTGTATCTGGAGGTGTTTATTTGGTGGCAGGTTCTCCTGGAATTGGAAAATCTACGTTATTGCTACAATTATCCAAATATCTATTAGAAAATAATCACAAAGTATTGTATATTAGTGCAGAAGAATCAGCAAATCAGTTAAGTTTGAAAGCAAATAGATTAAATAGTAAGATACAGGTTTTAGAATCAAACGATTTGGACGAAATTATCTTTGCTTTAAATCAGGATTTTGATATATTTATAATTGATTCCATTCATACGATTTACTCAAATGATGTTGATTCATATGTAGGCAGCATCAATCAGGTTAGACTGTGTGCACAAAAGCTTATTGAAACAGCCAAAGAATACAATAAAACGCTAATTATAGTAAGTCATATAACAAAAGAAGGTATAATTGCCGGTCCAAAGGCACTTGAACACTTAGTTGATGCTGTATTTTATCTTGAAAGTGATGAAAAGTTTAATCACAGGTTGCTTAGAGCTACAAAAAATCGTTTTGCAAGCACAGAGCAAGTTGTAATTTTTCAAATGACTCAAAACGGTTTAAAAATAGTTGAAGATGAATTTTTAACATATATAGAAGATGCAACAGAATCTGAAGGCAAAGCAATTGGTGCAATTTTAGAAGGTTCTTACTTAATGTTTGTTGAAATCCAAGCTCTTTGTGTAAGAAGTCCTTTTGGTATGCCAAGAAGGACAAGCGTGGGTTTTGATTTAAACCGTTTAAATATGCTTTTGGCTGTAATAGAAAAGCGCCTTGGGATTTCCAGTTTAGAATATGATGTTTATTTAAATGTTATAGGTGGTTTTAAAATTAATAATACACTTGTAGATATGGCTGTAGCTGCAAGTATTATATCATCTTTAAAAAAGATAATCATACAAAAAAACTATGTATTTTTGGGTGAAATTGATCTTTTGGGAAATATTAGAAAAATCAAATTACCGGATGTATTGCGCAAAAAACTCAACAGCTCAAATATAAAGTTATTTTTACACGAAAATACACCAAATGTTGAGTCTCTTTTAAAAGCTATTTTGCAAGGTCATTGAGACTTTTAGTTAATATTTGCATATACGTATAAGCACTGAATCCACCAAAGGAAACCGCAACCCACCCAGCTTCATGTATCTGTTCTTTTGTTGCGCCATTTTCTAAAGCTAAATTAACACTGTATGTTATACACCACTTGCACTGTTTTAGGACAGATAGCGCTATGGCTATTAAAGCCTTTGTTTTTGTGTCAAGGTGGTTGTCTTTAAATACCTTATCTAAAAATTTTTTAAATGATTCACCTGTGTCTTTTGATTGAAAGTCGATTTCTTTAAAATTTTTTTCCATATCAGCTATTAAATCATGTGCATTTTTTATCATGTCAGGTCTCATAGATACCTCTTTTATTTAAAATATTTGCTCCACTTTTTATCAACGAGATCTTTTATTTCTTTTGGCATTTCTATATCGTCTGGCCAATCTCTTAGAAAACCTTCTGATTTTAATTTTTTTGTTGCATCTATTCCCATTTTAGATCCCATTTGAGCTATATTTGATGCATGATCAAGTACATCAATAGGTCCTTTCGTGAAAATTATGTCTCTTTGTGGGTCAATATTGTTTCCCAGTCTCCATATAACCTCTGATATATTTTGTACATCTACATTATCATCAAATACAACAATAATTTTAGTTAAACTCATCATACCCAAACCCCAAAGGGCATTTATAACCTTGAAAGCATGGGCTGGGAATTGTTTTTTTATTGAAACAAAGGCAAAATTATGAAATATTCCTTCAATTGGTAAATTAATATCAACAATTTCTGGTAGGATTTTTTGTATGATTGGTAAAAATAAGCGTTCAGTGGCCTTTCCTAGATAAGCATCTTCCATGGGTGGTTTTCCTACAATTGTTGCAGGATAAATAGGATTTTTTTTTCTTGTTATACGTTGTATGTGAAAAACAGGATAGTAATCAGCCAAAGAATAATATCCAGTATGGTCTCCAAAAGGACCTTCAAGCATTAACTCATCTGGGTCAACATAGCCTTCTAAAACAATTTCTGCATTTGCAGGTACATAAATATCATCCCAAAGTGAAGATTTTACAAGCTCAATACCTTCTTTTCTTAAAAAAGATGCAAAAAGCATTTCATCTATATCTTCTGGAAGAGGTGCAGTAGCAGAATATATTGTTATAGGATCTGCACCTATGCATACACAAACCGGCATTTTTATTTTATTTTTTTTGTAGTAGCTGAAATGGTAAGCACCATCTTTGTGTATATGCCAGTGCATTCCTGTTGTATTTTTGCTAAATACTTGCATTCTATACATCCCGCAATTTTGCTTTTTTGTAATGGGGTTTTTGGTAAAAACAAGTGGAAGTGTAATAAACCTTCCCCCATCTTGAGGCCATGTTTTGAGGATCGGGTATTTAAATAAATCTACATCATCTTCAATAACTTGCTGGCAAGGTGCATTTTTAACAATTTTTGGCAGATAATGTGAAAGTTCTTTGAATTTCATTATATTTCTTAATTTATCCCAAAAATTTGTTGGAATTTCTATATTTATAAGCTCTTTTACTCTTAGAGACAATTCATCCAAGCTTTCAACACCTAAAGCAAATTGTGTTCTATCTATTGTTCCAAAAAGATTCATCGCAACAGGTATTTTTGAACCTTTTGGTTTTTCAAATAAAACTGCTTTGCCTTTTTGTTTAACAAGCCTATCTGCGATTTCAGCCATCTCGTATATGGGGTCTGTTTCTATTTTTACTCTCAAGAGTTCTTTTTTTTTCTCAAGGGCATTTATGTAGTCTTGTAAGTCTTTAAAAATCATTTTAACCTCCTAAAAAACACAAGCAAGCGTATTTTCATTGCAACTTGAATTTATAATTTCTACATCGCTTTTTATTTGTTCTAAAAGTTTTTCTTTTGAATCAAACTTTGTTTCCTGCCTTATATATTTTACAAAGTATATATTGATTCGTTTATTGTATAAATCACCATCAAAATCAATTAAATAGGCTTCAAGATGAACGATTTGATCAGAAAATGTTGGATTTGAGCCTATATTTATGGCTGCTTTATAATAGGTATCATTTATTTTAGCAAAACCTGCGTAAACACCTTCTTTTAATAAAAGTGGACGATTAAAATAGATATTTGCAGTCGGAAAGCCAAGCGATTTTCCCCTTTGTTTGCCTTTTTTGACAATTCCATTTATGCTGTATAATCTGCCTAAAAATTTGTTTGCAAGTTCGATTTGGCCATTTTGGAGAAATTTTCGGATTTTTGAACTACTTACAGTAATATTGTCAATTTTATAAGCAGGAATTATATGCAGTTTAAAACCATATTCTTGAGAATATTCCTTTAAGGAAAGTGTGTTTCCCAAAGCAAGTTTTCCAAATGTATAGTTGTAGCCTACACATACTTCTTTGGCTTTCAAACCATCACAAAGGTATTTTTTAACAAAAGCTTGTGGGTGAAGCATGGCAAATTCTTTTGTAAAACGTGCACAAAAAATGTAATCAACATCAAATTTACACAAGATTTCGTATTTTTCTCTAAACGACTGCATAATGAAAGCATTATTGTACTGTTTTATAATCTTTAGGGGGTGTGGATAAAATGTAAATACAACGGTTTTTCCATTTGTTTTTTGCTTTATTTCTTCAATTTTTTTTAAAAGTTGTTGGTGACCTAAATGTATACCATCAAAATTACCAAGCGCTACTATTGTATAGCTCAGCTTTGGAAAGTCATTTAGGTTTCTAATTACAACTGGCTTCATACATTAAACCTGAAGTAAACTATATCACCATCTTGAATTATATAATCTTTGCCTTCAAGCCTTACAAGTCCCATTTCTTTAGCCTGTTTTTCACCGCCACTTTTTATATAATCGTCAAAACTTGTAACTTCTGCTCTGATAAAGCCACGCTCAATATCAGAATGAATTTCTCCTGCAGCTTTTTTTGCTGTCGTGCCTTTTTTTATTGGCCAGCCTCTAACTTCTTTTGGCCCGGCAGTAAAAAAAGTTATCAAATCAAGTAATGCATAGCTAAGCTTTGATAATTTTTCAAGACCTGATTCTTTTAATCCCAGCATTTCTAAGTATTCTTTTTTTTCCTCATCTTCCATTTGTGCTAGGTCTTCTTCTATTTTGCTTGAGATAATCATAAATGGTGCTTTTTCTTGGCTTGCTATTTTTTCAACAATTTCTGTATATTTATTGCCATTTATGCTTTTTTCATCAACATTTGCCACATAAATGACTTTTTTAGCACTGATAAGCTTTAATTCTTTCGCAATATCTTCTTCTTCTGCTTTTAAATTAATCAATTTTTCACCCTTTTCCAATTTAGTTTTTATTTCTTCCAAAATAAAAGCTTCTTGTTTGTTTGCTTTTTTTGCTTTTGATAGCCTGTTTTCTATAATCTGCAAATCTGATAAAATAAGTTCTGTGTTTATTATCTCAATATCTCTTTTTGGATCAATAGAGCCTTCTACATGTATTATGTCTTCATTTTCAAAACATCTAACTAAATGCACTATTACATTTACATCCCTTATATGAGATAAAAACTGATTACCAAGCCCTTCTCCTTTGCTTGCGCCTTTAACAAGTCCAGCAATATCCACAAATTTAACTGTAGGATAAACTATATTTGCAGGTTTAACCAAATTTGCCAATATTTCAATACGTTTATCTTTGACTATAGCTACCCCAACATTTGGTTCTATGGTGCAAAATGGGAAATTAGAGCTTTTGGCATTTGCCTTTGAAAGTGCATTAAATGTAGTAGATTTTCCAACATTTGGCAGTCCAACAATGCCGCATTCTAAAGCCATTTACTACTCCTAAATTTTTTTTATTATTAAACTTACTATTGCTATTACAAACCCTATAATTGAACCTACAATCGAGCCATTTATTCTTATATACTGTAAATCATTACCAACCTTTGATTCTATTTGATTTATTAATTGTTCGTGTTTTAAATCATTAAGGTATTTTTTGACAGTTTTTCCAATAAGATGATGATTTTGACGCATTATATAGATTAATTTTTTTTTTATGAAATCATTAAACTCATAATTATGTTGTAAAAGTAGAGTTATTAAATAATTATAGATATAATTAAAATACCTTTCGAAGTTTGTTTTGTTTGTTATAAGTATTTTGTTTTGTGCTATAACGTTTTTTATTGTTTTTTGTATTTTGGATGAAATTGTCATTTTTATGCTAAATTCATTTTGTTTGTAAAATTCCAAAAAAGTATTGTTGTCAATAGCTAAATTGAGCCATTTTGCAATTTTCTTTGATGTATCATCTTTATTAAGGTAACTTACTATATAGTTTTTTGCTTTATTTATGTTTTGATTTAATATGGTTTGCACGAATTCTATCAAGTAAGAATGAAGTTTTGTTTGGTTTTCATTTATTTGGTTTGTTAAATAATTTCTTATGCTGAGTCTGATTTTATGATTTTTATTATCTTTTATTTCATAAATCAATAGTTTTAATTGTTCTATTAACTCTTGCGAGAGAGCTTTTTTATCTATAATATTAAAACCTTCAAGTAGCGTTATTACAATATCTTTCGAGATTGCTCTATTTTTATAGTTTTCAATAAAATTTTCTATATAACTGGATATTGTGTCAGTGTTATTTTCTATTAAAAGTTCAGTGTAATCACATAAATTTTCTATTATATTGTCTATGTTGTTGTCTAAAATGTTTTTTAAAGTTTCAGAAAGTTTTGTTTCAATATCGGTATCTATTTTTTCAATAATGAAATCGCAAATTGTTTTGTTATTTAAATTGATTAAGTAATACTTTGCTTTAATGGATAATACATTGTAGAGTTCTTTATAAAAATTGCTTTCAAAAAACTCTTTAGTATTATCTTTAAAAATATCATAGATATTGAATTTATAAATATAGTTATCTAAACATTTTTGAAGTATAGAATCAAATTGGGTTGTATAAGTAAAGGCGAAAATTTTTATTATAAATTTTTTTGTAATTTTTTTTAAAGAATTAATATAGCGTTGTTTTTTTGAGAGGTTGAATATTATTGAGGTAGCATCTATATTATTGATCTGTGTAACAAGATATTTTTTTGATAACCAGGTATCGCTTACAGTTTTTGATATGGAGTCTATAAGTTTTTGACGATTGTTTTCTATGATATTAGTATGCGGAATTTTTAACCCAAGCGGATGTCTAAAAAGCGCACTTACAGCAAACCAATCAGCAAAACCGCCCACAACTGCAGCTTCTGAAACCTTTTGTAAAATATAAATTATTACATTTTGGTTTGTAAAGATATGGCATATCAAAAAAACAACAATAGAACCTAAAAGAAAAATATTGGCAAGCTTTTTTTTATCATTCATGGCGTAGAATTATAAGGCTTCTTTTATGTTTGCGAAAATTCTGTTTTTAAGTTTTTGGTAAATTGATCTGTTTTTGTTTAGTGTTTTAGCAAACTCAAATGTTGTGAGTTCTAACTCTTCAAGATTTGATGCTGCTTTTAATATTACACCTTCCTTTTCAAGTTCATCGGCAATGCAGCGTTTACCTGTAAATACAATTTGCTGGTAGAATTGATAATTTATTGCTTTTTTGGAATATTCTATCATTGAAGGCAAAAAGGGTATGCCAATATCAACTTCTGGAAAACAAAAAAAACCTTTATCTTTTCTTGAAAATCTAAAATCACATGCACAAGCAAGCAATGCACCATTGCCAAAGGCGTGACCATTAATTTGAGCGATAGTTGGTACGCAAGAAAATATTATCTTTTCAAACATTTCATTAATTTTGTATAAAAATTTTTTTACTATGTCATAGTTTTTTTCTTTCAAATTTTTATGTACCCAGTCAACATCTATTCCTTGAGAAAAGTTTTTCTCATCACTTGAAGTTATAATTATTGAATTTATTGTTTTATCAGATATACAATAATTTAGTGCTTCTAAAAATTCATTCGCAAATACAATATCATGTTTATTTTCTTTATTATTCATAATTATATAGGCTATTTTTTCTTTTTGTTTTATTAAAAATCTTTCCATTTTAACTCTCCTTTTTAAATATACTAGGCAAATTATTTTTTATATTTTTAAGGTTTAAATTATTTGCGTTAAATCTAGCAATGTCATCCAATTGGGTAAAAATTGTACTTTTTAAGAGATTGTTAATATACTTTTTTGAACCAAAAATAGCATTTTTTGGATTTTTTGCTATATTTTGTGAAAATTTTATTACTTCACTGATCATTTTTTCTTTATTTTCAAATACCTCACTCACAAGCCCTATTTTTAAAGCTATTTCAGAATCAATATTTTCGCTTGTTAGTGCAAGCTTTTTTGTATTGCTGAATCCTATTATATACGGTAGTCTTTGTAGTGATCCAAGGTCTGCTATAATACCTAACTGGGTTTCTTTTAAACAAAAAATCGCATTGCTGGAGCAAAATCTAAAATCGCAAGCACTTATAAAATCAAGACCACTACCTATACAGTAGCCGTTAATTGCTGCTATGTAGATTTTATTGCCATCAAACAATAAATTCATGCCTTTTTGCATCATTTTTATTATTTCATATAAATTTTCGCTATTATTACCAATTAAGTTTCCGAAACGATTCAAAAAATCATTAAAATCCAAACCAGCACTAAAATGATTGCCTTTGCCTGTGAATATTGCTACCAATATATTGTCATCATTTTCTATTTCATTTACCAAATCAACAAGTTCAGTAAAAAACTCCCATGTTTGAGCACTTGCATGTTTTTCATTAAGAAACGAAATAAGCTCAATATTACCTAATCGTTGAATATCAAAAAAATTTAAATTCATATTTTCCTCCTTTTGATTAATACTATAAATGATTGATTTTGTCAAATTTTATTTAACATTTACGTAAAGAGTAATAGAAGCTTAATTTCTACTTCAAACTCAAAAACTAAAATATCAATTATTTTATATTTATTGAAAAAATTCTTGACAAAAAATTATTGCTTATTATAATTATCTCAGTTTGGGCCCATAGCTCAGTTGGTAGAGCCACCGGCTCATAACCGGTTGGTCCTAGGTTCGAGTCCTAGTGGGCCCACCAAAAAAAGTTTGATGTTTATTTTTGAAGCTATTGAAGCGTTAGAAAGTTTTTTTCCTTTATCTTTCCAGGAAAGTTGGGATAATTCTGGGTTTCAAGTTTTATTCAAACACAAGATTCTAAGCGGAATATTGTTATCTTTGGATGTAAGGCAAAAAACTGTTGAAGAAGCCAAGCAAAACAATTGCAATCTCATTATTTCTCACCACCCTTTATTTTTACAGGCACTTAAAAACTTTGATTATAAGTTTTATCCAGAAAATGTATTATATGTTGCTACTAAGAATGAAATTAGCATTTATGCCGCACATACAAACCTGGATATTTCTCCATCTGGCTTAAATAACTATTTGTGCAAAAAACTACAATTAAAAAATTTCTATATTTTAGATAATTTAAAGCCTGTTTTTATAGGTGAACTTGAAAAAGAATCAAATTTTGATGAATTTATTTATTATGTTAAAAAAACTCTTGGCATACCAATTTTAAAGTATGTACTATCTAACAACAAACATATTAAAAAAGTAGCCATATGTTCTGGGAGCTGTGCAGATTATATTTATAAGCTTAAAAGTTACGATATTGATGTTTTTATAACTGGTGATGTTAAGCACCACAGTGCTGTTTTTGCACAAGAAAATGGCATTAATATGATTGATGCAACTCATTTTTATACCGAAATATGGTTTGCGGATATCCTTTTTGAATATTTGAAAAATTTCAATGTCAAGATTTTGAGGAGTACCAATGATCGTATCCCTTGGGATTATATATAAAGGAGGTGTTAATGAATGCTGATATTGAAATGCTTTTAAAGATTCAAGAATATGATAAACAAATTTATCAGCTTGAATCAGAGTTTGCAAAAAAGCTTCAGGATAGGGAAAATTTGGAAGAACTGATAACTACTCATACATTGAATATGGAACAGCTTCAAGATGAGTTAAATGAGATATTAGAGGATTTAAAGTTTAAGAAAAATTTATTAGAAGAAAAAGAAGCACTGCTTGAAAAGCTTGATGAAAAAAGTAATTCAATTCAAAATCAGAAACAATCAGAAGCTTTATCCAGTGAGATAACTATTGCAAAAACAAATAAAAGTATTTTGGAAGATAAAATTTTAGAAATACAAACAATAGTAGATGAAAAAAATAAAAAAATAAGTGAGATTCAACAACAAATAGACGAAGTGAAACAGAAATTAGAATCTTTTGATGCCCAATTAGCTGAATTCAAAAAGGATATTGATAATAAAATCGAGCAAATTAATAAAGAAAAAGAAATTATGTTAAACGATATAAATCCTCATTTATTAGCAAAATACAATAAAATATCACTTTGGGCAAAAGGTAGTGCTGTTGTAAGTGTGGAAAATGAGACCTGCTATGGTTGTTTTATTAAGCTACCGCCTCAGATATCCGTCCTTGTAGAAGAAACAGACGAGATTGTTTACTGTCCAAATTGTGGCAGGATTCTTTACAAAAAAGAATGAATTTAAATCTTTTAAAAAAATTTTACGAGCTTAAATCTGTAGAAAAGACTGCTAATTACTTTGGTATTTCAATCGATGATTTTTTTGGAAAGATAAAGCAAATATGTGAAGAACTTGAAAAAAACAATTACCTTACCAAAAAAAAACAATCGAGTAATCCAAACGAAATCCTCGCGGTTTTTATAGACGGCGCTTCCAGTAATAATCCAGGTAAAGCAGGTATTGGCATAGTATTTATGCAAAATGGGGAAATTATTAAAACAGTAAGTGAGTATATAGGTGAAAAAACAAACAACGAAGCAGAATACACTGCACTTATCAAAGCTTTAGAAATTGGATTGGATTTAGGTGTAAAATCAATACAGGTTTTTTCTGATTCAGAACTTATTGTAAAGCAAATAATGGGTAAATATGCTGTAAAGCAAGATCACCTTAAAGTGCTGAATCAAAAAGCTTTATATTTAATTGATAAATTTGAGCATTTTGAAATTAAACATATAAGTAGAAATTTAAATTCTCAAGCTGATAAACTGGCAAAATCTGCTATTGAACATAGTGATAAACAAGCTCATAAGTAAAAGTAGCGTATATATTTAGCCTATCTACACCAAATCTTTCTGGGAGCGGATTAAAAGGTGATGCTTCTTTAATTGCTTTAATTGCAGCTTCATCCAAAATAGGGTAGCCACTTGAGCGAATCACTTTGGCGTAAGCCAAAGAACCATTTTTATTTATACCAAATTCTACAAGTAATGTTCCTTGCTGGTTTTTAAGGCGAGCTTGCTCTGGATACACCCACACGTTTTGAATTTTGTCTTTAAGTAATTTCATATAAGATACATACTTTATTGATTCTGTTCCGATTTCAATAGTTGCCTGCCTGGCGTTTGGGCTTTCGTATTCTCTTACATTACTTGTACCTTGATAATTTTGTGTTGGGTTAATGTTTGGTGTGTTTTTATTTGATTGTGAAAATAAATTGCCAGAAATTTTATATGGAGCAGAAGGGTGTATATTTTGTTTGCTTTGCATATTGTTTGTAGTTTTTGATTTTTCAATGTTTGTGGATTTTAATTTATTATTAACTAAGTTATTTTCAACAATTTTTTTATGTTGAATTTCGGCTGTTTTAGGAACTTTTTGCTCTTGTGTTTGCGTTTTTTGAGGTGTGCCTTGCATTTTAGTTTGAGGTAGGCTTTTTAAAGGTATTTTTTCTGTTTTTGAGTATATTTTTGAGTTGGCTTTTCTGTTAATATTTGAAGCTACTATATGAGGCTGTTTTTCTTGTGTATTTTGCTCTTGCTTAGGCAATTGTATTATATCTACATGATAGACTGGTGGCGAAAGTTTTGTTACAGGCTTTTCATAACGAAAAATAATTAGATATATCAAAATTATGAGCAAAATATGCAGCATTAGCGAAAATGTAAAAGATAAAAATTTCATTTCTTACTTTTAAATAACAACTAAATTTCCAAAAAATTTGACCACATAAAATTTGTAAAGGCATTGAATGCCTTAGGTTTTAAGTATATAGATTTTTAAAAGTATTTAAAGAGGTTTTTAAAAATAACCTTTTTTAAAATAATTGATTTAATTTTTTAATTTATGTATAATTAAATAGGGGTTTTGTATGATGAATTCATTGCTTTTAACAATGCTTGAACGCTTAAGCATTGTTGCTATATTGGCATTTTTTTTATCCAAAGCCTCATTTTTTAAAAATATTCTATACAATGCAAAAGTTAAAAAAACTGATTTGTTTCTTGCAATTTTAATATTTGCTGGAATAGGCATTCTGGGTACTTACACCGGTGTACCTATAAAAGATGCAATAGCGAATTCAAGAGTTATTGGCCCTATGGTTGGTGGTTTGATTGGTGGCCCTATTGTAGGATTTGGTGCTGGGTTGATAGCAGGATTTCATAGATTAACGCTTGGCGGTTTTACAGCCACAACATGCGGAATTTCTACTGCATTAGAGGGATTGCTTGGCGGTCTTATACGCAAATACTACAAAGGTGAATATATACCTTGGGAGTTGGCTTTATTTGCTGGTGTACTGGGAGAAAGTATGCAAATGGGCATAATTTTGTTATTTGCAAAACCATATTCAAAGGCGTTAGATTTAGTAAACGATATAGGTATGCCAATGACAGTTACAAATGCTATTGGTATAACTGTATTTATGATGATTGTAAAATCTGTTCTCGATGAAAAAGAAAATATCTCTGCAGCCCTTGCTAAATTATCCCTTGAGATAGCAAATAAAACACTACCTTTTTTGCGAAACGGATTAAATGAGGTATCTGCATACAATACAGCAAAAATTATTTACGAGTCAACGGATTTGGATGCGGTAGCCTTGACAGATACTAGTAAAATACTTGCACATGTTGGAGTTGGAGATGACCATCACAAAATCTCTATGCCAATCCAGACAAGTGCCACGAAAAATAGCATATTAAACGGTGAAATTAATATAGCAAACACCAAAGAAGAAATAGGTTGTTCAGTTAGAACATGTCAATTAAATAGTGTTGTAATTGTACCTCTAAAATGTTTCGATAAAACAATAGGTACCTTAAAACTTTATAGAGCAAAAAAGAAAGTTAGCAGAAAAATCATTTCAAATACTGATATAGAGTTAGCAAAAGGACTTGCCCAATTAATTTCCTATCAGATTGAAATAGCTCAGGTTGAAGAACAAAAAAAATTAGCATCTCAGGCAAAACTAATTGCACTTGCTTCTCAGATGAACCCACATTTTTTGTTTAATACGCTAAATGCAGTAATATCTTTTATTAGGACTAATCCGCAGGTTGCAAGAGAAATGTTAATTAATTTAAGCGAATATCTTAGATATAATCTTAAAAATATTGGTTCATTTATTACGATTGAAAAAGAATTGGAAATTGCCAAAGCGTACCTTTTTATTGAAAAAGCCCGTTTTGGCAGTAAAATTGAAATTATAGAAGAAATTGATGAAAGTTTACTTAACGAAAAAATACCTGCATTTGTTTTGCAGCCCCTCGTTGAAAATGCCATAAAACATTCTATGCCTTTAATCTCATCAAAACTAATTTTAAATATAAAAATCAAAAGGAAAGGTTCATATATTCATTTCAGCGTAACTGATAATGGACCCGGTATAAATCAAGAAAAACTACAACGTTTGTTTGATACTAATTATAAAAACGATATTCAGTCTCAAAATAGTGCTGGAATAGGGATAAAAAATGTTAATGAACGTCTTGTGTCAATTTTTGGCAATATATCGCGGCTTCATATAAACACAAAAGAAGGTGAAGGTACAAATGTGCACTTTCTAATGCCACTTGCAGAGATCGCTCATGCTTAAAGCTTTAATTGTAGAAGATGAACAACCAGCAATTGATGAGTTGGCTTATTTATTGCATTTATTTAATGATATTGAAATTGTAGGTTGTGCTCAAAATGGTATTGAAGGTCTAAAGTTAGCAAAAAACTTTAAACCAGATATTGTATTTATTGATATAAATATCCCAAAAATAAATGGTTTAGAGCTTTTAAAAATGTTGGAAAATCAAAATATTGCTATAATTTTTACGACAGCCTATGATAATTATGCGGTTGAAGCTTTTGAATTAAATGCTATTGATTACCTGCTAAAACCAATCAGTGCTTCTAGATTGCAAAAAGCGTTAGAAAAAGCAAAAAATTTTGTCAAAAAAAACGAATTACAGAATAAAAAAATTAATAAAATACCTGTTGAAAAAAAAGGCAGAATTTATCTATTAGATTTTTCTGAAATTGTATTTGCCAGATCTCAAGAAGGGTTTGTTGAAATTTCAACAAAAGATTCTACTTTTCTTTTTAAAAACTCAATGAAAAATCTTGAAGAAAAATTACAAAATTTTTCTCAATTTTATAGAGTTCAAAAAAGCTACATTGTAAATCTGGAATATATATTAGAAATTATACCATGGTTTAAAAGCACATACTGGCTTGTAGTTAAAGATGCAAATAAAACTCGAATACCTGTAAGTAAATCAAATATTAAAGAATTAAAAAGTATACTAGGACTATTTTAACAAATAATTTGACTTTTTAGCATCACAATTTCTATAATGTTTTGGAAATTTTGATAAAAAGGGGAGGTTTATGGTAAATGTAGTTTTGTGTGGTGGTTCTGGCACCCGCCTTTGGCCACTTAGCAGAAGCCTTTATCCAAAACAATTTATAAAGCTTTTTGATAATAAATCTTTATTTCAACTAACTGTACTAAGAAATAAAGATTTTGCAGAAAAATTTATATTTGTTACAAATGAATCTCATTATTTTTTAGCGATTGATCAAATTGAGGAAATTGGTTTGGGATTGGATGATGTGGAGTTTATACTTGAGCCAGTTGGTAAAAATACTGCACCAGCAGTTGCTTTTGCTAGTTTTATGGTTGAACAAAATCAGGTTGTGCTTGTTTCCAGTGCCGACCATTATATTAAAGAATCTGATAATTATTATAAAAGTCTGGAAAAAGCTAAAGAATTTGCTAATTTAAATTACATTGTAACATTTGGTATAAAACCTACAAACCCCAATACAGGTTATGGCTACATAAAAGCTGATGGATTTGATGTTTTGGAATTTAAAGAAAAACCAGATTTAGAGACTGCCAAAAGATACATTGAAGATGGCAATTATTTTTGGAATAGCGGAATATTCTGTTTTAAAGCAAAAACCTATCTGGAAGAGTTAAATCTGCACGAAAAGAAAATTTTTGAGTTATCTTATACTGCATGGAAAAATGCAAAAAATTGTTCTCCTGTAAGAATAAAAATTGATGATATGCTAAAAATTGAATCGAAGAGTATAGATTATGCTGTAGCAGAAAAAAGTAAAAAATTAAAAATTGTGCCTTTTGATATAGACTGGAACGACTTGGGTAGTTTTGATAGTCTTTATGAGGTTTTAGAAAAAGATCGAAATGGTAATACAAGAAATAATTCAATACTTATAAATTCGAAAAATAACCTTATTATAGAAGAAAATTCAAGGACAATAGGAGCCATAGACATAGAAGATTTAATTATTGTTGATACTGCTGATGCTCTACTTATATCAAAAAAGGGTTCTGGTCAGAAAGTAAAAGATATAGTTTCTATGCTTAAAACTAAAAACTCAGAATTAACAGATGCTCACTTAACTGTATACAGACCATGGGGCAATTATACGTTATTAGAACAAAACCGATTTTACAAAATAAAGAAAATTGTAGTTAAACCGCAAAAAAGGCTTTCTTTGCAAAAACATTTACACAGAAGCGAGCATTGGATTGTTGTGTCTGGTACAGCCCAGGTGAGTGTTGGTGATAAAGAATTTATATTAAGACCAAATGAATCTACATATATCAAAATTGGCGAGCTTCATAGATTAGAAAATCCCGGTAAAATTGATTTGGTAATTATAGAAGCTCAAGTTGGTGAGTATGTAGGAGAAGATGATATTATAAGGGTTGAAGACGATTTTAAGAGATGCTGATTTGATAAAATGCGTTTAAGCGAAGATAAAAAGTTAGTTTTTAAAAATATAATTTTTTTAGGTTTAATGCAAGGTGCTAACTATATTTTGCCTTTTATCACTATCCCTTACCTGGTAAGGACGATTGGTATTGATAAATATGGTCTTGTTGCATTTGCTCAGTCGTTTGCCGCATATTTTGTTATTTTTACAGATTATGGATTCAGTTTATCTGCGACTAAACTAATATCGATAAACCGTAATGATTCTAAAAAAATTTCAGAAATTTTTTCATCTGTTTTGTATGTAAAGTTAGCTTTTGTGATTTTTAGTCTGATTATTTCTACAGTTATAATCTTTAGTTTCAAAAAATTTTATAGTGAATATGAGATATTTTATTTTTCACTTTTAGTGCTAATTGGGCAAATGTTGTTTCCAGTTTGGCTTTTTCAAGGTTTAGAAAAAATGAAATATATTACGCTTACAAACATTCTTATAAAACTTATTTTTACAATGTGTATATTTGTTTTTATTAAACAAGAAAAAGATTATTTATATGTACCATTAATCAATTCATTAGGTTTTTTAATTGGTGGTTTAATAGCTTTTTACATTGCCATAAAACAATTTAATATTAGTTTGACTTTCAGTTTTGAAAATATAAAACATCGGTTGAAAGAAGGGTGGCATTTATTTTTGGCAATAATATCAACAAACATTTATAGAAATGCAAATACCTTTTTTTTAGGTCTTGTGTCTACAAATACAGCTGTGGGATATTATGCTTTAACTTCAAAAATTGTTATGAGTTTGCAAGCTTTAATGAGTCCTATTGGTCAAAGCCTATAT
>NZ_JAGDWY010000074.1:0-2247 GCF_023256235.1 Desulfurella sp. | reverse complement strand
CATCTATCAAAAAAATATCACAATATATCAAAAAAAGATGCTGTTAAAAATTTATTTTCCATCGCAAGATACTATGTCTTGATTTTATTTTTAATAATGCTATTTGTTTTTGTATTTTCAGGCTTTATAATAAAGATTATTTCTGCAAAGACTATGCCTGGAGCTGTAATCGATATGAGAGTTTTAAGTTTTGTAATATTGTTCGGTAGTTTTAATTATTTATTTGGTACGATTGGGCTTATAAATTTAAACTTTGAAAGGTATTTTACAAAAAGCATTGTATTTGTATCAATATTTGATATAATAATTTGCTTAATTCTTGGATACTTTTTAAAAGATTTGGGGGCAAGTATTGCGTTTTCGCTTACCGAATTTATATTATTTATATTGGTTTTGAACAAAATATTGAGGGTAAAAAATGGATAAACCAAAAGTTACAATTGCTATACCAGCATACAATCAGGCAAAATATATAAAACAAACAATTGATTCTGCTTTAAATCAGGATTATCCAAATTTAGAAGTTGTAGTTTCAGATGATGCATCTTTGGATGATACGCGTCAAATTGTAAAAGAATATAATGATAAGCGCCTAAAGTATTATAGAAATGAAAAAAACATTGGCAGGGTAGCAAATCATAGAAAACTTTTGTATGAATATGCAACAGGTGAATATGTGCTAAATTTAGATGGTGACGATTATTTAATTGCAACTGATGCAATTTCTTTTATGGTTAACCAGATAAATTTTTATCACAAACAGGAATGCGCAAATATAGTTATGGTAATGGCACTCGCTGAAACTGTTTTTGATGATTCAAAAATTACATATAAGCGCAAAGAAGAAACATGCATAAATGGTTTTTATGTTTTTTTAAACTGGAACAAAATACCTTATTTTCATTCAGCAACGCTTTATTTAAGACAGGCTGCTGTAAAAATTGGTTTTTATAAACATGATATTATAAATGAAGATGTAGAATCTTTTTTAAGATTATGTCTTCTTGGAAATGTTATCTTGTCTAATAAAGTTATTGCAACATGGAGGCTCCATGAAAATAATGTTTCTATGTTATCTGATATAGATAAACTATTTGACAGTTTAGAATTTATTAAATCTCCATATAGATATGCTCTTGGACTTGGTTTTGATAAAAAACAACTTTTAAAATGGAAAAATACAATGCTTTTAGATAGATACAACAAAATGCTCAGTAAAATTCTGCTGGCAAAAAATAAAAGTGCATTTATAACATTTGTAAAAAGGCTACATAAAGAAGATAAAAAAGGTTTTAGGATAATTTTCTATCCAAAAAATATTATTAAGATTATTAGTTTCTATGTGCCTTTTTTGTTTGATTTGCTAAGACATCTTAAGTGGTTTTTTACAAACAAATCAAAACCACCAAGACTTTAACTCCAAAAAAAATTGTTTTTTGAAAAAAGAATTATTTAAATTGTGTTTTTAGTTAAAATATATTTTTAGCTGATTTGTTAAAATTTGATTATATTATAAAAAAATTTTTTTTAGCAATTTAATTTTTTGAAAGTTTTTTCTTGACAAATATATTTTTTTAAATAAAAAAATAAGCGTGGAAACTTATGAAAAGATTATACAAATATACGATCTTACAGATGAAGATATTTCAAATATATCCAGCTTAAAAGACATAGCTTATAAAAATGCCAATAATTTTGTTGAAGAGCTTCATAAATATATATCAAGATTTGATAATTATAGCAAATTTTTATACGATGAAGAAATTAAAAATCGCCATAAAGAAAAGTTGAAACTATGGTTTTTAGATTTATTCAATGGAAAGTATAATGAAGATTATTTTAGAAAAGTTAAAAAAATAGGAGAAATTCATGCACAGATTGGTTTGCCATCTCACTATGTAAGCGCCACAATGACTTTTATAAGATCTTTTTTACGTAGTCTTATATTGGAAAATTATGATGTATTTCACAGACAGGAAGAACTAAAGCTATCTATAGATAAATTACTGGATATTAATTTAGACATAATGACGAGTTCTTATATTGATGAAAGTCAATTCTATATTGCAAAAACAAAAATAGAAACTAATATTGTTAGATTAAGCTCAAGGGTGTCGTATTTTTTTGATGTTGGTTTAGTGAGTTTGCTTGTAATTACGAGTTTTTTGATTTTCTTTCTCTTTATTTCCGATATAGGTAAATTTTTGTTTGTCTCAAATTCATCATTTGAGCATACGGTAATTAATA
>NZ_JAGDWY010000073.1:3491-6074 GCF_023256235.1 Desulfurella sp. | reverse complement strand
TAATCATCCTCAACTACAACGGCTGGACTGATACTATAGAGTGCTTGGAAATAGAATAGATATCATATTTTATGATATATATAAGCTAGGTTTTGGTATAATTATAATTAATCATGAAATACAAGGTATGCGTAGTAACTGTAACGTATGGAGATAGATTTCACTTGTTGAAACAAGTTATAGACGCATCTTTTAATGAAGGGGTCCACAAAATCATAGTAGTAGACAATGCTTCTTCCGAAAATAGCAGAAATCAACTTAAAGAATATGAAAAAAGCTTAAAAGATAAACTCAAAGTTATCTATTTAGATGAAAATACTGGCTCAGCAGGCGGGTACAAAAGAGGATTAGAAGAAGCATACAAATGTGAAGATTGCGAGTTTATATGGCTTTTAGACGATGACAATAAACCTTTAGAAAATTCTTTAAAAGTGCTATTAGATTTTTGGGATTCTTTAGATGTTGAAAATAAAGAAGAAAACGCTGCTTTATTCGCTTTTAGACCTCGAAAGTCAGCTTTTATACAAATTAAAAAGTTAATAACAATAGAGAATAAAACTAATTTAACTCATATTAGGAATAGCTTTCTTGGATTTCATATAAAGGAATTACACAAAAAAGTTTATAGATATCTAACGAGAAAAATTTTTAAATTAGAAAAACCCACACCATATAATGCTTATAACCAAAAACGTAGTCAATTTGGTACTATATGCGATGCTACTTATGGAGGGTTACTGTTTCATAAGAGTATTCTCAAAAAAATTGGTTATCCTAACGAAAGATTCTATGTTTATGTTGATGATTCAGAATGGTCGTACAGAATAACAAAAACAGGCGGGAAAATTTATATCGTATTAGATAGCGAGATAGAAGATCTACACTTATCCAGCTATGAGAACTGGGACTCCAAAGAACCAGGATCATTTTTAGCAAAAGGTGACCCATTTGTAGTTTATTATAGTGTTAGAAATGATGTAGTTTATAAACTAGATAATTTTGTGGACAATAAAATAATTTATTTTATTAACTTATTTTTATATTTAACTATAATCACTCTAATAAATCTACCAGACATGAAAAATGCTAAAATAATCTTAAAAGCAATAAGAGATGGATATAAAAGAAGATTGGGAAAAGTAGACTTTTTAAATAATAGGCTTGACAAGTCTAAAAGAGTGGAGGTTTTAGATGGAAAGATTAAATAAGCCTTTGCTGTATATACCTTTCAAAAGATTACAGATTGTCGCAAAAGTTTTTGAGCAGATAGGAAAAGTTAAACCTTACAAGCTATATATATTCTCAGATGGCCCAAGGAATGAAGAAGAAAAAATAAAAGTTAATAAAGTTAGAAGCTATATAATAAACAACATAGATTGGGATTGTGAAGTGAAGACAATGTTCATGGATAAAAATCTTGGGGCAGCTTTTGGAGTAAATAGTGCAATAGAATGGTTTTTTTCTAACGAAGATGAAGGCATAGTATTAGAGGAAGATTGTTTACCTTCGGATAGTTTTTTTAGATTTTGCAGTGAACTTCTAGATTTGTACAGAGATAATAAGCAAGTAGGTATAATACAGGGTTTTAATCCATTTCCAAAAGAAAATTATCCCTATAGTTATTGGTTCAGCAAGTACGATATAAAGTGGGGTTGGGCAACTTGGAAAGACAGATGGCAATATCAGGATATATATACCAAAGATTGGCAAAAAGTAAGAAAAACAGATTTTTTAGATAAGGTAAGCAATAATAATATAATGATTAGGTTATGGTGGAGTGCAATATTCGATGAAATACATAGACATCCTAATATTACATGGGACACACAATTTACTTATCAATTTCTTAAAAGAGATTTATTAGCATTAACACCAAAAAATAATTTAATAATTCATATTGGATATGGAGATGAGGCATATACTGCCAAATTTAACATTCCTAACTATATCAGAAATTTAGGTCTTCAAGAAATAGAATTTCCACTCACTCACCCAAGAGAACTTATAACTGACTCTAATTATGATAAGCTAGTTGAGAAAATTCACTATGAAATTGGTATTCCAAAAGTGTTAAGGCTTCAAATTAAAAATATATTAGACTCTAATAAATATACACGAGATACAATTTTACCAGTTCTCAAAAATATATATAAAAAATACAGAAAATAATAAAGAAGACATAGAGACTCTTCTTGCAGGCGAAAGCCTTTTTAACGACGGGATAAGCCTTGTTCTATATGAGGTTTTTTTAAACCTGAATCTTCATAAAGCCGCCCATATTTTTCTGGGATTGCTGCTCCAGAGGAGAAATGTGTTTTTTAAAGTAAAGTAAAGGAGTATAACGAGCATAGGTAAATTCCTTTGTTATTAATCTAACTGTTTCCATGAAGATTCTGTCTTCTTCTTCACTTAGCTGATAAAAAAGTGGCTTTGGATTTTCTACTTCTGGAAATTTAACATTATTTCTTTTTAAATCCTCTACGAAATATTTTTCAATCTCAGTTCTTGTTCTTCTGACCATTATGTGTTTTAAAACTTTATCACGAATTTCTTTGGCAATATCTTTTGTCATTTCAATAAATT
>NZ_JAGDWY010000073.1:0-3481 GCF_023256235.1 Desulfurella sp. | reverse complement strand
CTTTTTGACGGTTAACTTTCTTTAACTTATTTTCAAGCTTTCCAAAGAAGGCCTCAAGGTTTGGAACCCCTGGGATAGTGCTTTTTCTTGGATTCTGAAAGAGTTTAATCTGTGCAAGAATATCTCTTGGTGAGTTATTATAAGGAGTTGCAGAGACCAGAATTACTCTTTTTCCGCGAGAGATTTCTGCAATGTCTTCATAACTAATAGTGGTTTCTGTCCTGAAGCGGTGTGCCTCATCTATAATAATGTTTTTATATTTTCTCTGCTCTATTAATTCTTTTGCCTCATCAAGCTTACCAATAGAGACAAATTCAGCTGGTATATGAAAATCAGCAAAGACATTGAGCCAGGAGCCCGGGTTACTTCTATTAAGGAGTGTTGGAGGAGCAATGACCAGTGTTCTGCCATCTATCTGACCAGCCAGCATGGCAGTCATATAGGTTTTTCCAAGGCCAACCACATCGGAAATAAAAACACCGCCGTATTCTTCCAATATTTTCTTTGCATTTAAAACCGCTTGCTTTTGATATTCAAATCTTTTAAAGTTTTCGGGTAGATATTTTATGAATACTTCGTCAGTTCTGTTCAATTCATCTTTAAAATATTCATATAGAAATTTTAGATAAAGTTCGTAAGGAGTGATATTTTCGTTTAACCATGTATTTTCTTTTATTGTCTGAACATATTTTTCAGTGACATCAACAGCAACATTCCATAGTTCTTCAAATTTCTTTTTTGCAAAATCATAATCAGAAGCGTTTTTAAGCTCTACATTAAACTCGAGGTTATCTTCAAATCCAGCTTTTGTAAAATTGCTTGAGCCAGTTATTACCCTGCCTTTGTCTCTATCTTTTTCATTAAAAGTCATAATATACAATTTTGCATGGAGATTCTGTGATGGATAAGCTCTTACTTCAATTTTTCCAGTATTTATCCATTCAATAAACTTTTGAACTCCCTCTTCAACATAAAGACTGTCTTCTGATTCATCTAATTCACTTTTCACGAGATTTTCAATCATTTGTTTTGTTTCTTTATGTGAGACTGCAGTTTTTATTAAATTGTAAGTTTCACTTGATGTGCCAATGCCTATTAGAATTCTTATTTTCTCAGTTTCATTGAGTGATTTATACAATGCATAAAAACCGCTTGTATAAAAGTAACCCACAAGACAGTCAAAATATTTTGCATCTTTTATCAGTACTTTAAAGCGATCAAGTAAACTTTGCCCATTTTCGTTTGTAATAAATGTAAGGTCGCTTAAAGATTGCATAAAACCTCTGTTTTTTGTTAATTAAAACACACAAATGGCAAAATGTAAAGAAAAATTTGATTTGCATAGTATAAATTTGCGGTAAAAATTAAAAACATCTTGACAGTGAACTATTGTTCACTATAATACATTGTATGGAGTTTGATTACTTGCTACAAAAGCGCTATGGACAGATTGTAGAGTTTTATAGGTTAAATAATAGGATGCCTACCTACAAAGAAATGAGCTTGTTATTTAATGTTAAATCAAAAAATGCAGTTTTTAAAACTATAGCAAAATTAGAACACTTAGGTCTTGTTAAAAAAGAAGAGCGCCATATTACGCTAAAGCCTATTAGTATAAAACTGCTTGGAAACATAGAAGCAGGTTTTCCAAGCCCGGCAGAAGAAGAGCTTTTAGATACTATATCTATAGACAGATTGCTTGTGAAAAACCCAAATACTTCTTTCTTGCTCAAAGTTAGCGGAGATTCAATGATTGAGGCAGGCATTATGCCAGGAGACTTTGTAATTGTGGATAGATCCGTTGAGCCCAAAGAAGGCGATATAGTAATTGCATGTGTTGACAATAACTGGACTATGAAGTATTTATCAAAAGAAAATGGCTCATATATCCTGATTGCCGCAAACAAAAATTACAAGCCCATAAAGCCAAAAAGTGAGCTTACTATAGCAGGGGTGGTGGTGGGTGTTGCAAGAAAATATAGGTAAAGTAATCTGCACTCACTCATGGAGCAGCGCTATAGCCCACATAGATGCAGATGCATTTTTTGTTGCCTGCGAGCAAGCCTTAAATCCATCGCTTAAAGGCAAGTGTGTAGCAGTTGGCAAAGAGCGGGGAATTATTACTGCTTTAAGCTATGAAGCAAAGCAAAAGGGTATAAAAAGGGGAATGAGGCTAAATCAGGCAAAAAATATCTGCAGGGATTTAATCGTGATTGAATCTCACTATGAAACTTATAGTTTGTTTTCTGTCAGGATGTTTGAAATACTAAAGCGCTTTTCCCCGCTTATAGAAGAATATTCAATAGATGAAGCCTTTGTTGACTTAACAGGATTAAGGAGGCTGCATTCAAAAACATATAAAGAAATTGCGCTAAGTATTCAAAGCACCATAAAGCAAGAGCTAAATATAAGTGTATCGATTGGCGTTAGCCTTACAAAGACACTCGCAAAGCTAGCCTCAAAGCTCAAAAAACCATACGGTATAACTCTAATCCCAGGAAACCAGATACATCTTTTTCTAAAAGATACCCCCATAGAAGATGTTTGGGGTATAGGACCAAATACGGCAAGCCTTCTAAAAAAACTAAATATACATACAGCTTTAGAGTTTGTAGAAAAGGACGAAAACTTTTTAAAAAAATATCTCTCAAAGCCCTACATTCAAACCTACAATGAGTTAAAAGGCATACAAAGCATAGAGTTTGCCCCAAAGCTTCCAAATAAATCCATAAGCAAAGCCCAAAGTTTTGTGCCTTCAAACAAAGAAAGCTTTATTTTTTCAGAGCTTGTAAAAAACTTAGAACTTGCTTGTGCAAAATTAAGAAGGCATGGGCTTTTTGCCAAAAAACTCACCGTGTTTTTAAAGACGAGCGACTTTCAGGTATCTTTTATAAAAATTGCTTTATCCATCCCTACAAATCTTCCTATAATGCTTACCAATACCTTAAAAGAAGCATTTAATAAGATATACACACGGGGTTTATTTTACAGGCAAACAGGTATAGTATTATCTGACCTCACAGAAAAAACCCATCAGGATCTTTTTGAAGACACAGTAAAAATTGAAAAAATAGAGCGCATCTATAAAGCTTTGGATAAAATAAACTCTCGCTTTGGTAACAATACAGTGTGTCTTGCTTCAAGTCTGGCTTCAAAACAAAACAAAAAACAGCACCTAAATTTACCATTTGTGGATATAAAAGTATAAAAAGTTTATAAATAGTTTTTTGTTATTTTAAAGCGTATTTTGTGTCATTCTGAAGCGTAAGCGAAGAATCTACTCACTTTTTTTAATGTTTATGAGATCCTTCGGGCTTTACGCGCCTTCAGGATGACGAAAAAATTATAACTTCCATTCAAAATAGGAAAGACAAGCAAGCTTTATATTGCTAACAAAGCCAATAACTAGCTTTGCGCAAAAACGCCCGTAATTCCCTTCAAAACGGGAAAGAATGCAACGGCTATGAGCCAGTGGGACAAT